>JABUEW010000066.1 GCA_013314855.1 Bacillota bacterium
TTGCTGTTACAGCAAAATCTTCTATAAAATAGTTAATATAAGTGAACACTATATCACATTTTTTAATTAACTATATATTTGGGTGGAATTTAATCCTACAAAGTGGATTTTACTTTTTCATTTCACCTTTTATTTTCTTATGAAGAAAATGCGCCCTTAAAAGTGAATTTGACTTGACAATTTCAATAAGCGTAAAGATTCCCGTAAGGTCTTTTATTATAAGCGTATAGCTTTGTAAAATATCTATCCATGATAGAATGATAGTCAAAGCCGAAATAATCCGAAAACTTCTTTACATATACACCTATAAAGTCCATGTCTTTGTCATCTGCTTCAACTTGCCTTACTTCCTTTCCGAGCTTGCAAACATCAACACTGCTGCGGATATATATCGTCCCCCCATGCATTCCGGTACCGCAATAATTGCCGACAATCTTTCCCACATCTTCTTCATTTAATCCCAGGAGGATTATTATCCCCCCTGCCATGTATTCTCCTAGGAAATCTCCTGCTTTGCCACCAATTACGATTACCGGCTTTTTCTCAGAATATTCTTTCATGTGTATTCCAACCCGGTATCCCACATTGCCTTTTACATAAACCTCGCCTCCACGCATGGCATATCCTGTTGTATCTCCTGCATTGCCATAGATAACAACTTTCCCGCTATTCATTGTATTTGCTATAGCATCCTGGGCATTCCCTCGTACAATAATCTCGGGCCCATCCATATAAGCAGCCATGTCATTTCCCGGGGTACCCTCTATTATAAGTCGGTGGCTTCCCTGTATTCCATCACCAATATATCTTTGTCCTTCTACATTTTTAACAAGAATTTCTTTTTCCCCTAGCCTGAAAAATTCTTTCAGCATTCTGTTTAAATCCTTAAAGTATATACCCTTTGCATTCAATATTTTCATGCTATCACCCTCCCAGCATTCTTTCTTTTCTCATTTCTTTCGGTAACGAGACAAACCCGAAACCCTCTTCACCAAGCCTGTCTTCAAATAAAGATATATCGACTTCCCTCCTGATTAAATCAGTATATATGCCTGCCCTGTCAATATCATTTATCAATAGATAACCTACAAGTTTTTTGTCCCTGATGTAAAATTTTTTATATGTGTTTTCTCTATTTTTATATATGGCTTTTACTCTTATTCCTTCCCCGGATTCGGATAAACCTGCACTTATAATTGAAAGGCCTAACAGTGGCATGGAATTCATTATAAAACCTTTATTAAATAATCTTTCCTTTCCCGCCATATTCTCCCCTGCTGTTTCTCCCTGCCTGTACGCATTAGGAATTATGGCAATTTCCATATTCCTTCCTTCAATAAAGTTGTAACCTTCAGCTGCATCTCCTGCCGCATAGACATCGGGAATGTTAGTCCTCATTCTGTCATCAACAACAATCCCCCTATTTATTTTAAGTTTTGTATCCTTTACCAAATCAGTATTGCACCTAACCCCCATTGCAAGTATTATAAAGTTGCAAGGTAGTTCTCTCCCGTCCTTAAGGATCACACCTTCAGCATTTTCACCACCTATTATCTTTTCAACAGTGGTTTTAAGCAAAACTTCAACACCATGTTCTCGGAGGGTCTTCAGTGCTATCGAAGAAGCTGTTTCATCAAACACGCGGGGCATAATCCTATCCATGATGTCTATTACTGTTACATTTACACCTCTTTGCACCAAAGCCTCAACTGCCTTCAAACCGCTGAAACTGGCACCTACAACTACTGCTCTCGACCCCTTTACAGCCACTTTTTCAATTTCCTTCACATCATCAAATTTTATGAAGTTGAAAACATTTTTCTTGTCAAGGCCTTCCAGAGGAGGAATAAATGGCTTTCCACCTGTAGCAATAAGAAGTTTTGAATATTGTATTTTGCTTTCATCTTGAAGTACTACTTCCTTTTTATCAAAATCTACCGATTTTGCTTTGATTCCTAGGATCGGCTTTACCTTGTTCTTTTCATAGAAATCTCTGCTACGGTAATACATGTTTTCTTCAGCAACTTTTCCACCCAGATAATATGATATAAGTGGCCTTGAATAAGTATGATAAGGCTCGTCAGATATAATCACTATGGGAGTTTCTATATCGTATTTCCTTATTCCTTCAACCGCCCCTACAGCAGCAGTAGAATTACCTATAATAACATAACTCATTTTTCAAGCCCTCCCTTCCATTTCTCTAAATCCTCTATTACTCTCTTCAACCATATTACTCTCCTCAACTACATTCCCTATATAAAGGGCTTCATTAGGACAGTTTTTGACACATACGGGTTCTCCGCCGTTTTCCATGCAAAAATCACACTTGGACGCAATTTTTCTCTCCCTGTAATCACGCCTTATTACCCCATAAGGGCATGCAAGGATGCATGTCCAGCACCCTATACACCTTGCAGCATCGTTGGTAACAACTCCTGTTTCGGGATTTTTTTGCATAGCTCCTGTAATACACGCCTTTACACACTCAGGCTCTTCACAATGCCGACATTGAAGCCCGAAAGATATGGGTTTTCGTTCTTCAACAATTATACCGGGCAGCGGCCTCCTTTTTGAAATTTTCTTGAATGTTTTAATTAAATCATTTTTATATTCTGAATGGGCAGCAATGCAGTAAATTTCACACAACCTGCACCCAACACACACCTCTTCTCTGGAATATATCCTTCTTCGGGTTACCTTATTTGAATTTTCCATTCTTATATCCCTCACTTTCCATTAAAAGCCTCTATTCTCCGGCTGCTTTAATACCAAGTATATCCAGCTCTCTTGAGCTTAAACCTATTCCTCTCAGCATAAGCCTATTTCCCCTAAGGCTTTCAATTGCGTTAATTCCCATTCCGCCAAGCATCTCCTTCATCTCATGGGCCCATGCATTAAGCAGATTTACGAGCCTCCTTGAGGCAATCTCCGGGTTAAGCCTTTTGGTCAATTCAGGGTCCTGAGTTGCTATCCCCCAGTTGCACTTGCCTGTGTAACACTTCTGGCACATGTGACATCCGATAGCAATTAAAGCGGATTGTGCGATATAAACCGCATCCGCTCCCAGTGCAATTGCCTTGATAATATCGGTACTGTTTCTTATACTTCCGCTGCAAACAAGAGACACTTGGTTCCTTATACCTTCTTCCCTCAGCCTGGTGTCTACAGCAGCCAATGCCAATTCAACAGGTATTCCGACATTGTCCCTTATCCTGAGGGGCGCTGCCCCTGTACCTCCCCTGTAACCGTCAATTGCAATAATGTCTGCACCTGCCCTTGCAATACCGGAGCATATGGCTGCAACATTGTGCACTGCCGCAATTTTTACCGAAACAGGCTTTTGATAATCCGTAGCCTCCTTCAGTGAATAGATAAGCTGCCTCAAATCTTCAATAGAATATATATCATGGTGAGGAGCAGGAGATATCGCATCGGAACCTATTGGTATCATTCTCGTTTCTGATACTTCCTCACCCACTTTTTCCCCCGGCAGATGGCCGCCAATGCCCGGTTTAGCACCCTGGCCGATTTTTATCTCGACTGCAGCCCCGGCTTTCAGGTAATCGGCGTCCACCCCAAAACGTCCGGATGCTACCTGTACTATTGTGTTTTTACTATATTTACGCAAATCCTTATGAAATCCCCCTTCACCGGTGTTACACATGATACCGAACTCAGATGCAGCCCTTGCCAAAGCTTCACAAGCATTGTAACTTATTGAACCAAAGGACATTGCCGAAAACATAACGGGGATCTCCAGTTCCAGTTGAGGAGGCAGCTTCTCTGCAAGCTTTCCGTTTTCCACCTTCAGCATTTCCGGTTTTCTTCCCAAAAACGTTTTAAGTTCCATAGGTTCACGTAAAGGGTCTATGGATGGGTTTGTCACCTGGCTGGCATTGATAAGAATGTGGTCCCAATAGATAGGGTAAGGCCTGTCATTTCCCATACCTGTAAGGAGTATTCCTCCCGTTTCAGCCTGTTTATATATTTCCCTTATGGCTGTTGATGTCCAGTTTGCATTTTCTTTAAACTCCAGAGGATTCCTTCTTATTGTAATGGCCCTTGTAGGGCACAAACTTACACACCTGTGGCAGTTCACACATTTAGAATCATCAGACAAAACCCTATTCTCTTCTTCATCATAAATGTGGGCAAAGTTTGCACACTGCCTTACACAAACTTGGCAGCTAATACAGCGTTCATTATTCCTTTCAATAATAAATTCAGGTGTTAATAAACTCAAACTCATATCTTTTCAACCTCCTCCAGAAGAGCGATTACAGGCTCTCCACCTCTTGGGGCCCATATTCTGTCAGGTTCAGGGCATACCACCCTGATAGCCGATTCCTCGCTCGCAACATATACATAATCCTCTTTAACAGCTGCAACCAGAGGACGGAGTTTTATTCTGTCATTTAAAGCTACAATGCCGTTTTTAGAACCCAATATGATAGAAAATGGTCCATTGATCAGTATAGAGCTATATACAGTCCTTATAGCTTTTACCAGTTCCTGGTTATCTTCATCCATTCTTTCTATTTCCGTCCAGAAAGGGGGTGCCATTGCAGTAATTGCAACTTCCAGCGGAAGCTTGTGCTTCCTTAAGAGCAGGTCAAACATATAGGTAATTGCTTCCGTATCGGTCTGAAGGCTGCACTTGTAACCAAACATCTCAAGCCATCTCCTGTTTGCATCATATGAAGAAATTTCCCCATTATGGACAACCGACCAATCAAGCAGTGTAAAAGGATGGGCTCCTCCCCACCACCCGGGAGTATTTGTGGGGAACCTGCCGTGGGCTGTCCATATATATGCCTTATAGGTATCCAGCATATAAAAATCTCCCACATCTTCAGGATAACCCACTGCTTTAAAAGCGCCCATATTTTTCCCGCTTGATACGACAAAAGCACCGTCAAAACATGAATTAATCCTCATTATGCACCTTACCACAAATTCGTCTTCATTTAGTTCGGATTCAACCAGTTTATCTTTCCTAGGACTTGCAAAATACCTCCAGATAATTGGAGCATTGGTTATAGAGGCTATTTTCCTTGTAGGTATTCTGCCGGCCAATTCAATATCAAAATGCTCGTTTAAAAAACGTTCAACATTATCTTTCGCATCCTTATGGTCATAAAACATATGAATGGCATACAAATCCTTATATTCGGGATATATTCCGTACGCAGCAAAACCTCCTCCTAAACCGTTTGAACGCTCATGCATCAAAGCAATTGATTTAATTATGTCGGTACCGGAAATGAGTTTTTTGTTTTTATTCATTATTCCTGCAATTGCACATCCGGAAGGAATTCTTATTTTACCCTCACGTTGTAACATTCATAAACCACCTTTCATAACACATAAAATAAAACAAAATGCAATTTCATGTTTTTGTTATTTCATTTTATTAATAATAACTATCGCATGTAACCACATAAACGGTTACAAAAAAGGACGGACAAAGAAGAATTAACACACTCCCCATTGAGTCCGTCCTTCATTATAACAACAGCATACATCATTGTATACATAAGTATTTAAATGTTTTTTCTTTCCCTAGAGTAACAACTTTTTTCCTTTCCCTTATCAATAATTAATAAATTTGCGTTTTTAATTATAACACACCATTTTTTCACGTTCAATAGTTTTTTATAATTTTTTGCAAGTTTAATTATTAATTCTTGCATTTTGTTTTTTATATTTGTTTTTATATGAAACTCCCATATTCATATTCTTCATTCTCCTTCAGTCTATATTGGTCCGTTTTGTACATAAACCAACCAGCGGACAATGAGTACACTTGGGATTCTTATTGGAGCAGTAATTGTTTCCAAGCCTGACAATCTGGGCATGGTAATCATTAAAAAGTCGCACATCATGCTCTAAGTTTTCCATAAAAAACTTTTGCGCCTTCGCGTAAGATATATTTTCCGCAAAAAAACCTAGTCTGCTGAAAATCCTTTTTGTATAGGCATCAATTACAAATACGGGTTTCTCTGCTGCATATAAAATGATACTATCTGCTGTTTCTTCCCCGATACCGTACAGGCTCAAAAGCTCTTTCCTCAGGTCATGGAGGTTTTTATCAAAGAAACTTTCCAGTTTGCCGTCATAATACTGCTTAAGATGATTGCAGAAGGCTTTTAGTTTTTTTGCTTTTTGTTTGTAAAATCTCGTCGATTTTATAAATTCCTTCAGGTTCTCAATATCTATTTTACAAATACCTTCAACCGTAAGCACATTATGCCTTTTTAAATTATCTATCGCTATGGTAACATTTTTCCATGAAACAAACTGAGTCAATATTGCACCAATAACAACCTCGAAAGGAGAATCTGCAGGCCACCAGTGTTGATAACCTGCATGGTTGTACAATAAATAGTATATATTCATTAACTGTCTATTCAACTGTTCATGTAATTCTCCGTTAACCTTAAATTTCATCTTTTGTTTCGCCTTTTAGTCCAATTCTATTATACCTGATTTATTTTAAATACCGGTTTATTATTTATATTCCACTTTACCGATTTTATCTTGCAACTCATATCTTAAAACAAAATTTTGCAATGAAATCCTATTATTTATATCTCAATCCTGCTGTAATTTTTTTCTGCCGTATTGATTACCAGCACCATGCTTAATACACCCAACCCCGCCATTAACAAAGCAAGAGTTGCAAATATTATCCAGTTATTAAACCCGGCATTTATCATCAATACTGCAGCAACAGTCCACAAGCCCAAAATCAACAAACTTATCAACATGCCCAATAAAGCATTTGTATTCTGTTTTACGGCTTCCTGTGGATTGTGCCATAGCAGTTTAGGCCTTGCCACATCAACGATAAGGTTAAAAGCTGTTAATGGTACAGAACCTATAAGTCCAAGTAAAAATATCGGTAATACAGAGGATAAAGGCATTATAAAAACAACAAGGATAATAGACATCAATACAATGCCCAGGCAAGTTGTCGAAAGACTGTGGAGGAATTTGGCCATTACCTGGTATTTCGCACTTACGGGAATCATCTTTGAAATCCAGAATGTCTGCCCCTCCCTGGAAACAGCCGTAGACGCAGTAACATTTATTCCTGATACGTATAGCATAAAGGCAAGTGCAATAAGTTGTACATATAGAAAGTTGTTGGGATCGCTTATTAACGCATTTAAACTCTCTCCTCCGCCCCGGTCCTTTGTAACCATAAGCAGCACTAATAAAAATGGACCTATAATTGCACCGCTCAGGCAATTCAAAACATAGACCGGCGTCCTTAAGAGTATTTTCCACTCCCTAAAAAACAATGAAGCAACGGGAGAAGATCTTTTCTCATACTTTCTTGCCATTTCATCCCGAGATAGCACCTTTCTTTTCCTGGATACTTCCTGTCCCACAAGAAGGCTTTTATAAAATATGCGGTTACTCAGCCACAAGAGCAAAACAGACAACGCCAGAGAAACAGCAATAAAAAGAACAATATATCCTGCCGCTTCTAAGCCTCGCCCGGCAAGCCCCCTGGTGGCCCAAATGCTGGGAGGGAATTGCCTCCCAATATAATTTATCATACCGTATTGGTTCAGTATAATATTCCTTAAAAACTCTTCTTCGCTGCCTTCAGGTATATTCGTAAAAAGAAGATTTATACCAAGGGCTATAAATATTCCGAGGAAACCCCCAACTACTGCCAATAAGTCCCTGCTTTTTCTGAAATTAATAAAGCGCATAAGAATTATTATAAATAAAGCGCTTATACTAAGGGGGATTATAGGAGCAAAAAGGATAACTATAATGGATTTTAGCCAGTAAAGCAGGCTTACGCTTGTTCGAACGCCATATATTATAATGGCCGGAACTAAAATAGGCAGTATTGTAAGGTATTCATTGACCATTACCACAACAAACTTGCTTCCTAATACTTCATAAGGTTTTAAGGGCAGCGGCACCAGGATATTTACGTCTTTCGAAAAATAAAATGCGCTCATAAGATAGAATATACCGAAAATCAACACAATAACCTGGGCAAATATAATTGAAGTGGTCAAAACAATTTCCGGCTGATTTAACTGTACTCCTACCGAATATATACTGTTTAAGACCAAAACATACAAAAAAAGCAGCATTCCCAGACTAACTAATATGCTTAAGCCTATTAATACGGATTCCAAGCGCTTCTTTTTTTCCACAGCAAAACGGTATTTAAGAGCAGATATACCGAAATTAACATTTAATCCTGTCTTCACCAAAGTTATGAAAGTTTTCATTTTTCCGTCAACTCCAGGAATATATTTTCAAGCGAATCAGCGTTATCACCCTGCCTCAATTCTTCCATGGTGCCGATAGCTATCAACTTCCCTTTATGGATAATGCCTATCCTGTCACAAAGTTTTTCAGCTACTTCAAGGATGTGGGTGGAGAAGAAAACCGAATTTCCCTTATCGCAATGCTTTCTCATTAAATCCTTCAGCAAGTGGGAAGATTTAGGATCCAGCCCTACCATGGGTTCATCCATAATCCACAGAGCAGGGTCATGAATAATTGCGCCCATAAGTACAATTTTCTGCTTCATTCCATGGGAATAACTCTTTATTAAATCAGATGCAGCATCTGTCAAGCCAAAAACATCAAGGAAGTAATCTATTCTTTCCCTGCGTACTTTTTCCGGTACCCCGTATACATCAGCCATAAAATTAAGATATTCTATTCCTGTCAGCCTTTCATAAACATCGGGGTTATCAGGGACATATCCAATACTTCGTTTAGCTTCCAGAGAAAATTTACGGTTATCGTATCCATTGATGGTAATAGTCCCTTCGTCGGGGTTAAGCAGTCCCACCATCAGTTTTATAGTAGTGGTTTTTCCTGCGCCGTTTGGACCAAGGAAACCGAAAATCTCTCCTCTTTCCACCTTCAAATTAAGGTTGTCTACAGCTTTTACCGCTCCCTTATTATAGCTTTTTGAAAGATTTTTAATTTCAATCACAGTTTTTCCCCTTTTCTACTCTGTACTATTCTAGTATTTCGATATTATCCACTTCTATAGTTAATTTGGAAATATTATACCATATAACTATTATTATTTATATTATTTTTTCTAGAATCGTAATAATTATCATAATAATCATAATAATTGACCAAATTTATCCAAGCCACTTCAACCGGAACACTATTTCAGCCAGAACTTTGTAAGCAAAAAAATCACAAGTGCATATATACCACTAAAAATTAAAGCCCACGGCAAGAAAAGAGATAATAATGCCAGAACTAATGCCACATAATCCTTAAGTGTCATTGCTTCTGCATTTTCATCATCCTTTATTCTTATATCGTCTTTTAATGAATTATCAGACGCAATCAACCTTCTATCTTTAATTAATTTTTTAAGCTTTTCTTTATAACCGCTAAATCTACTAATCCTTCTATTATTTTTCACAGCTCCATCTCTCGTTTTGCTTCTTTAATCTCTAATCTTTATTCTTTCTAAATTAGATGGCATGCTACCATGTGGTCATTTCCCACATCCTTCATCAGCGGTTCTTCCTTTCTGCACCTATCCATGGCATAAGGGCAGCGGGTGTGGAATTTGCAGCCTGACGGAGGATTCGCCGGACTCGGAATATCCCCTGTCAAAATAATTCTTTCTTTTTTAACTGTTGGATCTGGTATAGGAACTGCCGAAAGAAGAGCCTTTGTATAAGGATGCAAAGCGTTCCGGAAAAGTTCATCTTTCTCGGCAATTTCTACCATAGAACCCAAATACATGACTCCAATCCTGTGAGATACATGCTTTACCACACTCAAATCGTGGGATATAAACAGGTATGAAAAACCATACTCTGACTGCAAATCAGACAAGAGGTTTATAATCTGGGATTGTATGGAAACATCCAGTGCTGATACAGGTTCGTCGCAAACTATAAATTCAGGTTCAAGGGCAAGGGCACGTGCGATACCTATTCTTTGCCTCTGTCCACCTGAAAACTCATGGGGATACCTGTCAACATGGTAAGGTAATAACCCGCAACGGTTCAATATCTCAAGAACACGCTCTTTGACATTCCTTTTTGTACATATCCCGTGTTCTACAAGGGCTTCACCAACAATATCCCCTACTGTCATACGCGGATTTAGTGAACTGTACGGGTCCTGGAATACAATCTGCATCTTAGGCCTTAATTGAGTCAATTCCTTCTTATTTAATGCATGTATATTCTTACCCCTAAATATTACTTCCCCGCCATCCTTATCATAGAGTCTGAGAATAGTCCTTCCAACAGTACTTTTTCCACAGCCCGATTCGCCCACAAGCCCAAAAGTCTCGCCCTTGTTAATGGTAAAACTGACATTTTCAACTGCGCGCACATACCCCACTGTCCTCTGAAAAACTCCACCTTTTATCGGGAAGTACTTTTTTAGGTTCTCAACCTGCAACAATACCTCGCTCATCCAGCTTCACCTCCTTGCCCGTCATAAAGATAGCATGCAACCTTGTGATTGTTTTCAAGCTCAACCATACCAGGAAAAGCTCTTTTACATATTTCCATACACTTCTCACATCTATCTGAAAAATAGCACATATCAGGAAGTTCAATGGGATTCGGCACATTCCCGGGAATTGAATAAAGCCGTTTCTGTGCTATATCAAGTACAGGTTTGGAATTTAAAAGGCCTATGGTATAAGGATGTTTCGGGTTTTTAAATATCTCCAACACCGGTCCTTCCTCAACAACTTTTCCGGCATACATTACGACTACATAATCGGCCATTTCGGCCACTACACCCAAATCATGAGTTATGAGCATAATGGACATTCCAAACTCTTCTTTTACCTTCTTCAGCAAATCAAGTATCTGGGCCTGTATAGTTACATCCAGAGCTGTTGTGGGTTCGTCTGCAATCAAGAGTTCAGGATTGCAGGCAAGGGCCATTGCAATCATTATACGCTGCCTCATACCACCTGAAAGCTCATGGGGATAAGATTTGTAAATGCTCTCAGCCCTAGGAATACCTACTACTTTAATCATTTCTATGGTTTTTTCTTTTGCCGCACTTTTAGATAGCTTTTCATGTAATATAATTGTTTCCGATATTTGATCCCCAACCGTAAAAACAGGGTTAAGGGAGGTCATAGGTTCCTGGAATATCATGGTTATTTTGCTCCCGTTAATTTTCTGCATTTCAGCAGGAGTAAGTTTTAGCAAGTCTATCCCATTGTAAAGTATTTCACCCTTCACAATTTTACCGGGAAATTGAACAAGCCGCATAAGAGATAATGCTGTAACAGTTTTACCGCATCCCGATTCACCAACTATACAGATTGTCTCACCCCTGTTTACAATAAAAGAAACATCATTAACTGCTTTAACAATACCTGCATCAGTAAAAAAATAGGTATGCAGATTTTTAAATTCTACAAGCTTATCTGGCATCACAACACCCCCTTACCTTTTCATTTTCGGGTCAAAGGCATCCCTTAGACCGTCACCCACAAAATTAATTGCCAACACTGTAATAAATATGCATATACCGGGTGGAATCCATAACCAGGCACGATAAGCAAAATCATAAGAGTCCCTTACTGCCTGGATCATGTTTCCCCACGAAGGATACGGCATTGCCACACCAAGGCCGAGAAATGACAGGGCAGATTCGCTTAAAATTGCGCCCCCGATTCCAAGGGTTGCAGTTACAATAATTTGAGGTATAACATTAGGTATGAGGTGCCGGAAAATTTTACGCTTATCGCTTAAGCCCAGAGCTTCTGCTGCAAGCATGAATTCCTGCTCACGAAGAGACAATATCTGCCCTCTTACAAGCCGTGCCAGATATGGCCATCCGAGGAAGCCCAGAATAAGCATAACAAAGTATATCCTTTTTTGTGGAGGTATATCAAGGTCGGACATAACAGTACCAAGAATTATTACTACAGGAAGATAAGGAAGGCTTAGGAAAACATCAACAATCCTCATAAGTATGTTGTCCACCTTACCGCCATAATAACCTGAAATCCCACCTATTGAAGCACCAATCAGCACTTCTATTAATACAGCGACAAAGCCTACAGTAAGCGAAATTCTGCCACCATACATTAGCCGGGTAAAAATATCCCTACCTATGGCATCTGTTCCTAAAATATATTTTAAACTAGGCTTTTGTTTTGCTACTGAAATTTTGGTTTCAAGAAGTGCAAAATCTGAAAATACAGGACCATAAAAGCACCATATAACAAATACAAAAAGTATTCCTACCCCGACAAGCGCAAGCTTATTACGTTTAAACTGCCTGAATGCAATAGTCCATGGAGTCTGAATTGCATCATATTTTTTCCTTTTCGCATTCTCCATAACCTTAACGGCAATTGCGGCAAATATGGGTAACATTCCTATAATAGCAAGCAGACGCGCTCCTATACCGGTAGTAACCTCTTGCTGCGCAATCTTAAAAATAACTGAACCATCACTTGCCTGCTGCTTCATAAGCAAAACAGCAAAAAATTCAACTACACTGGTCCCTGTATCGGAAAGCTGCACGCCGTATAAAATGTAGCCTAGGAAAGCAGTAAGTATAGCAATATTTGAAAAGCTTTTTTTGTTTTTATACATATATGCAATAAACAAGCCGGTCGTAAAAGTATACATAAGCACGGAAAGCAACAACGGCAGGGAATTGCTTATCAAAACAAGCACAGGCCCACTGCCGGATACCGGTATTAATTCAAGCCGCTTTGAAATACTGAAAATCAAATCAAATCCGTTAATAGTGGCATATTTTTTAATAACAATAAATGGTAATGCAAAAATAATAATGATTAATACTGAAAATATCAAGCCTAAAAGAAGTAATACTTTCATGTTCATGTATTGCAACAGTTTTCTTTTCATCTATTGCACCTCACTTAAGCTTTACGCGTGGATCTACCACGGCGTAAAGAATATCTGACAGAAGGTTGCCTATTAGTGTTAAAACAGCAACAAACAATGAGAATCCCATCATTAGAGGGTAATCTCTTTTAGTTACGGCATCCAGAGCGACTTTCCCTATTCCGGGTATGCCGAAAATGCTCTCAGTAATAATTGCTCCTGAAAACAATCCGGGCAAAGATAATCCGATTATGGTCACAATCGGTATTAAAGCATTTCTTAATGCATGCTTATATATAACAATCTTCTCGCTCAAACCTTTTGAACGGGCAGTCCTGATATAGTCCTGCTTAATAACCTCCAAAACAGCAGTTCTTGTATACCTCATTAAAGAACCAACACCGCTGAAGGCAAGGACAATACACGGCATAATTAAATGTATCACAACATCCCATATATACCTTAAACCGGTGTAGTTGGCACCGGGGGTAGTCATATTTGCAAGAGGAAAGATTTTTAAATCTACAGCAAATATTTTCTTCAATAAAAGTCCCATAAAAAAAGATGGTATTGAAATACCCACCAATGCAAACACGGTAAACGTCATATCTGTCTTAGAGTACTGCTTTGTCGCAGATAAAATACCAATTGGTATTGCAATTAATAATTCCAGTATAAAAGCAGAAAAAGCTAAAATAAAAGAATTCCAAACAAAGGTGTTTATTACTTCGCTGACAGGTTTTATATATATGAATGAATGGCCAAAATCACCCACGATTGCACCTTTAATCCATTTCCAGTATTTTATGTGAATAGGGTCATTTATGCCGTAAAGATCCTTTAAATGTTCAATCTGTTCCTTAGACATTTTCGGGTTTGCTTTTGCTTCAATAAAGTTACCGGGTACCATATTTATAACAAGAAAAATTATCAGGGAAATACCGACAATTATAGGTATCATCTGTAATAGCCTTCTAACTAGATACTGCCACATATTTCCTCTCCCCCTATTATATATCAACTGCCCGAACAAAGTCGGGCAGTTGAGCAATAAGAACATTTCCATTTTCCCTATAATCCGAATTTAATTAATTTTTAAGAAATTGCCTTTTAATTAAGCAATTTCGTCCATGTTATTGCGCAATTTCACACTTGTAAAGGTTATATAAGAATTCCCTGAAAGATGAAATTTCAATTCCCTTAATCCTTGCATTGGCAACCCACATATCGCTTCTCTGGTAAATCCAGAAGCATGGGACATCCTCATTGAGAACTTTGTATAGCTCTTTATAAATGGCTTTGCGTTCTTCAATATTAGTTTCTTTAATGCCTTCCTCAATAAGCCTGTCCGCCTCAGGGTTACTGTAAGAATACTTGTTCTGGGCACCCTGAGAGTGATATATATTCTTCGCATCAGGGTCTGCAGTAAGTCCCCATGCCATAAACCACATATCTGTCTGTTCACTGTTTACTTTATCAATGAGTGCCGGGAAATCAAGAGTCTCTATAACCAATTCTATACCCAGTTTTTCATAGTCATCCTTCATTACAGGAAGAAGAATATCTGTAACAGGATTGCTGGGCATTGCTGAAAATTTGATTGTGAATATCTGGCCGTCTTTTTCCCTTTTACCGTTGGCATTCAGCTTCCAACCCGCCTCATCTAAGAGTTTAGCTGCTTTTTCAAGATTAAATTCATAAGTGTTAAGCCCCTCATCATCGTAAGCCCAGGATACCTTTGACTGAGGTATGTTAATTACGCTAGCATACTCTCCGTAAACCTGCCTTACTACCTCTTCCCTGTTAATTGCATGGTAAAGAGCCTGCCTTACTTTCTTATCCTGGTATTTAGGTAGGTTGTGGTTCAAACCTACATAGCCGTAGCCATTGGTGGGGAACCTGTATATATTTATAAACCCTGCATCTTTTGCCTGCTGCATGTTTTCAGGAGAAACATCAGCCATATCTATATCGGTTTCACCTAGAATTACCCTCTGCAGCTCTTCACCTGGAGGTGTGACTGAAAATACGACATTCTTTATTTTTGGTGTACCCTTGAAGTAAGAATCATTGGCAACCAGAGTCAAAGATTCTCCTTCTTTATATTGTACAAACTTATATTGGCCTGTGCCCATCGGATTGTTAACGTTTGCCTTTACTTTTGAAACATCGCCTTTTTTGAATTCAGCCCCATACACTTTTTTTGGTACAAGTTGCACGCTCAAAGCCCATATTGCAAGAGCACTGGGCTGTTCACATGTAATCTCAATAGTCTTTTCATCAACAACTTTTATGCCCTCAATTTTTTCGGCATTACCGTTCTTATAAGCATCAAATCCCTTAATAAAAGCAGTTGAGATATCTATCGGCCCGTCGTACGAAGGGTCTGACAGGACATAGTATGAAAATTCAATGTCCTCAGCCGTTGCAGGCGTCCCATCCCAGAATTTAACACCATCCTTTAAAGTAAATCTGTATGTCAGACCATCCTCAGATACCTCAAAATCTGCCGCTCCCGGAATGGGTTTAGCATCAAAATCAGGTTCTACAAGATAGTCAAACATTAAGTAGTTAGCGTACATATCGTATGCAGACTCTGCATAAAAAGGATTGAATATACCACTAAACTCTGCAATACCAATAACCATGGTATCTTTCCTATCAAGTGCCACAGCAGGTGACTTGGACGGGTCTTGTGCTTCGATAAAGTCAACCTGATACTTCTTGAAGTCAAAACCTGATGTTTGAGAAGGTTTTTCTTCTTTTGTAGTAGCTGGAGCACTGTCATCGCCTGTAGTTACGGCAGAGCTGTCATCCTCTCCCGGGCCTTTGCGGAAGTTATTAACTATGAGTACTAACGCAAAAGCTAATACAACTACCAAGGCAATAACTAAAATTAACTTCTTGTTTTTCATTTAACGCTCTCTCCTTTACAATAAAAATTTTTAAAGTTGCTTTAATACTATTAACTGTTATTTAATAGCTTATTTTATTTTATAGTATTTCAACTTAATTTGCAATAGTCTACGCTCGAAAACTATATATTTATTAACAAATTTTACTAAAAATGGAGAATTTTTTTCTCCGCCGTATAATCTACAAGCTTGGAAACTAAGTCAACAAAACTGCTTCCATCTTATTTATATTGATACTGACAATCTCTTCGCTTTCCCTTGTATTGAACCTGTACTTCCTATTATGGAGTTGATCCGTAACTTCGGTTTTATTGAAATAAGCTTTTTTAATCTCGACTTTTACCGTGGAATCACTATTGTTTATAATAACCATAGCTTTTTCACTGCCATTATCTCTTATAAACGATAATACTCCTTTGTTCTTTGACAATTCTATAAATCTGATACTTCCGTTCACCAGTACTTGATAATCCTTTCTTATTCTAATAAGCCTTTTGTATAAGTTAAATAATGCCGGTTCAGGAACTTCTCTATCCCATATCATTGTTTTTCTGCAGTCCGGGTCATCACCACCTTTCATACCTATTTCATCGCCATAATAAATCATGGGTATCCCTACAAATGTCATGGTAAATATTACTGCAAGCCTCATTTTTTCAACATTCCCGCCACAAAGGGTTAAAAACCTGGCTGTATCGTGGCTTCCCAGTAGATTAAGCAAATAATAAAGTGTTTCATCCTTATAACTTAGAAAATATTTATTTAGCTTTATAATAAAACCATCCCTGTTCACTTGCCGTTTGACAAAAAAATCAATGACAGCTTGCCTGAATGGATAATTCATCACAGAATCAAACTCATCTCCCATAAGCCAAGGTGTTGAGCAATACCATACTTCACCAATAATAAATATATCTTTTTTAATCGACTTAAGCCTTTTTCTGAATTCCTTCCAGAAACCGTGAGAAACTTCATCTGCTACATCCAGCCTCCAGCCGTCAATATCCAGTTCCCTGGTCCAGTATTCCGCTACTCCGATTAAATATTCACGAACCTTGGGATTTGAGGTATTTAGTCTAGGCATGCTGTATATATTAACACCAAAAGTTTCATAGTTTGGTACAGGCTTCATTTTCACCGGAAACTCTTTAATATAAAACCAGTCGGCATAAGGGGAGTCTTTACCGTTTTTCACTACATCCATAAAAATTTTATTCTTATTACTACAGTGATTAAACACAACATCCAGTACTACTCTTATACCTTTGTTATGGGCCTCTCTCACAAGTTCTTTCATTTCCTCCAGGCTTCCGAAATTAGGGTCAATTTTATAATAGTCTATCGTATCATATTTATGGTTTGAATTGGACAAAAATACAGGAGTTAAATATATAGCGTTCACCCCAAGGTTTTGCAGGTAATCAAGTTTACTTATAATTCCTTTTATATCACCTCCGAAAAAACTGTCCCTATAAGGTTTTGTTCCCCACTGCTGTACTTTCATAGGATCATTGTTTCTATCACCGTTACAAAATCTTTCTGGAAAAATATGGTAAAGTATGGCACTCTTACTCCATAAAGGTATATCAAGGATATCATCACAGTTTATGTAAGGATATTGAAAATACCCCCCGTTCAGTGTGTTTTCAGGAAAATCTCTTTTAAAGCCGTTTTCAAGATAAAAAAATTGTTCTCCCCTACTATCAACCAGCTTAAAAAAATACTTAAACCTTTTATTTTCTACTTTTATAGTGCAATGGAAATAATCATAGTATTCATCATACGCAAAACGTTCCATTTTCTTGCATAATAAACCAGGAGTATAATCATACCGTTCAATATAGTAAACATAACACTCTGAAATATCATCCCTTGCAGTTCTCAATCTTAAGTTCAATTCATTTTCCGTTTTGGGATAAGCATATGTTCCAAAGTTTTCATGATGTATGGCTTCTTTTAGCATAATCAATTATCACCTCAGTTGCTTCAATTATTCGATTATTGTTTCACCGAACCTTCCGTAAGGCCTGATATAAAATATTGCTGCAACGTAAAGAATAAGACCAACATGGGTAACGAACCGATCAATGCCGCAGCACAATATCTAGGCCAGTTTATACCATATTGTCCTTCAAACATGCTTCTTAAACCAACTGCCAAAGGCATACTCTTAAACCCTCCGGTCATAACAACATTTGCTATTACATACTCGTTATACGCCAGAACAAAACTCTGGACAGCTATAACAGCCAGCATCGGTTTAACCAAAGGAATAATAATCATTACAAGGACGGTTCCTTTGTTAGCTCCGTCGATAAATGCCGATTCCTCTAACTCCTTGGGTATAGTATCAAAGTACCCTTTAGCTAGCAATATCAAGCCCGCCAGCGCCATAACCGTATCTACAAGTATAAGACTTATAATCTTATTCAATAGCCCCAAAGCATTTAATATCTGATGTATGGCAACCATGGAAAGGGTTACCGGAAATATCTGTATCAGCAATATGGTATTGAAGGCAACCTTTTTCCCGTAGAAATCCAACCGGGAAAATGTATAAGCTCCCAAAGAAGTAAGTACGACCGTTAGAACCATGGTACCTAAGGATATAATCAGTGAATTTTTTATCCAATCTAGAAACTGGTGTTTCGTAAAAAGGTCATAATAGTTCTTAAGCGTAAGTTCTTTCGGCAGGACACCTGTCTCAAGTGACATAACATTTTTTCCAAATGATATCACTATCATATAAAGAACCGGAATAAGCACTGATAATGCAAATATTAATAAAAACAAATTTACCAAAAAATATATAAGTTTCCTCTTACTTTTTCTTTTTATCTTACTATTGCTCTTAATCTTGTTCTCCACACAGTACCACCCTTCCAAAACAGTTAGAAATACAAGTTTTGTCTTTTGACCTACTCCTTAAGAAGCCTTTCGGAAATTTTCATGTTCACTAATGCAAATATAGCTACGAATATGAAAATAATAACAGAATATGCAGCAGCCAGGTCATACCTGAATACCCTAAAAGCCATGTTATACACATAAGTTAACAAAAGGTCCGTAGCGCCCGGATCTCCCAGGTTTTTTGCCGCCGGTTCACCTTTTGTTACAATGTATATTCCAAACTGGTTAAACTGCATAATAAATGCCATAATAAGTATCGGAACCATTCCCTTTAAAAGATGCGGAAGAGTTATACTTATAAAGCTCCTTAATGCCGAAGAACCATCTATTTGGGCAGACTCATAGAGATGGCGGGGGATGGCTTGCAGCATTCCCAGGGCAACTACTGTAAGGTAAGGGAAACTAAACCAGACGGTAATCAAGATAACAGATACTCTTGCCATAACAGGATGAGTTAGCCACGGTATTTTACCCAAGCCGACTGCCATAAGGAGCTTATTTACGAAACCATAATTTGTATTCAAAAGTCCTCTCCACATTAAGAGTGTAATAACCGAAGGTATTACCCAGGGAATTATAAATATGGTCCTATAAATTGCCCTGAGCTTGATATTGTTGTTATTCAATACAACTGCCAATACTGTTGCGACACAAAAAGAAACGATCACCACACTTGCTGCAAAAATAAAAGTCCATATAATAAGCTCTGATAGACCGGTAATATGTTCACCAAATATATACCTGTAGTTTTCTAACCCAACAAATTCATAGTTATTTATATGCAGTACGCTGTAATTGGTAAAGGAAAGCAATATATTCTGAATAATTGGTATAACATAAAAAATAAATATCAGAACTAATGCAGGAGCAAGTATTAAAAATGCTTTTACTGTTTCCTTAAATTTTTTCTGTTTTACAGTAAACTTTCTACGGCTTGGTTTTAACCTGTTTTCAATGTGTTTTTCGTCCGCCGTCATTTCAACCTCCTCCAATCCAAAGTGAGGGAAAGAGGGATGTACTCCCGCTTCCCCTCACACTTTCATTTGAACGCAACTTCGGACTTGCATTCCGCCTCACATTCAGGCTTGCTTTCATACTTACATTCGTCTTGCTTTCACTCTTGGTCTCACATTTCCGCTCCAATTCACACTCCACTGCTAATCCTGACTACCTTTTCATCTTTGAAATATCTTCTTTTATTTTTGCTTCAAACTCTTTCAATGCATCGGCTACCGGCTTATTGTTAAAGAATATATTATCCAAGGCTTGTTTTGAATAGTTCCAGATTACAGTCGCTTCAGGGTTAGATGGAAATACCTGGGACGACATACCAACATCAGCAAGCATTTTCAGGTTGGCGTCTGACTGTACATAGTTGCTATTGTAAACACTTTTATTTAAAGTGTTTCTCTGGCCGTTCTTAGCTTCTTTTCCGTTTGCAGCCTCATACAACCTCTGTAAGTGCTCATCCTTCATCATGTACTTGAAAAAAGCATCAGACTCTTTTGGATACTTAGAATTCTTATTTGCCATTATGCCCATTATGCTCCCTAAAGGTTTGCTGGCTGTTCCATCGTTATTGTTCGGCAGAGGAGCATATCCATAATTTATATTATTATCCTTATAACTCTGTGCATACCACAGTGCATAAATAATCATGGCAACTTTACCTTCTGCGAAACGCTGGCTGACTATGCTGTCATTCTCTTCAGATGTCTGCGTTGTAAGGCCTTTTTTCTTCAGTGCCAGCAATTCTTCAAAAGCTTTAACTGAACCTTCATTGGCTACTCCAATGTCATCAGGATTGAAAGAGCCGTCGGGATTTTTGCCAAAATAGTATCCCCCATGCCTTTCAATAAGTGGATAAATAAACCAATAATTAGTAGGGTCAATAAGAAAACCATATTGAGTAATATTGCCCTTTGAATCCTTTACAGTCAACTCCTCAGCTTTCTTAAAGAATTCATCCCAGGTCTTAGGGGGTTCACTTATAAGCTTCTTATTATAAACAATTCCGTATGCATCGGCAGAATAACCTACACCATAAAGCTTCCCTTTATATTTGAAAGCATCTATGGCAACCGAAACAAACCTATCAGCAAACTGCTGATCGACAAATTCAATAGGTCTTAAAGTATCTGCTTCAACAAGAGTACCAAGGTCAGCCGCTTGGGCTAGTATAAGGTCCGGTGCATCTGCCGAAGCTGCCGCAATAGGATACTTTTGTCTTATTTCAAAAAAGTTGTTGTCCAGCACCTGTACCTTGACACCTGTTTCTTTTGTGAATTCATCTGCTATGGCCTGCAACTCCTTATTTTCTTCAGGGAACAGGCTGAACCATATCTTAAGCTGTGCCTCTTTATTCAGCTGTTCTGTTTCTCCGGTTGCTGCCGTCTGATCGGAAACATCAGGCTCTTTTGAAGTATTTTCATTTGTTTTGTCAGAGTTGTCAGATTCTTTTGTTTTTGCACATCCGCTAAAAATTACAAATACTAATGCCAAAACTAAGATAACGCTTAATGCTTTTTTTAACATTACATATCCCTCCTTTAATCAACATTTTGCTCCTTTTGCTCAGCATCTTGAATGCTTTCTTATAAAATCAGTATTACGGTTTGCCTGTTCGATACTTTCGACTAGTGTACAAAAAGCAACATTTCCCTCCTTTGCTATTTCCATATTCTTCTCAACCATCTCAAAGGATTTGCAGTCAATGGAAAGACAGACATTGTTGGATTTTGCTATTAAATCCTTTAAGACGTTAATAGGCTCTGTTTGGTTAGGGTCTGTAGCAATCCATATGTTTTTTACATTTCTAAGCTTGCATAGTTCAGGAACTATATATAATGCCCTCGAGTGGCAGTGCAGGAATCCATTCCCGAAGTGGTCTATTACTTTCTGTGTGTAGGGTGCTTCAAACTCCCTGTAGAGTTCCGGTGATATCATGCAGGCTATATCTTCAGACATATTAATACCATCTTGGAAGAAATATGTTCCGTATTCGGTATCTCCTAAATACTTGTAAACTCTGCTTTTTAAATCTTCAGCAAACTTAATTGTTGATTCTGCACAGAAATTCAAAAACTGATGTACCTCATCCGGATCATCAAAAAAATCAGTATAAATTGCCTCACCTCTTAAAGCATGTGCTAAATCCAGTGGAGAAAAAAAACCTCGCATATAAGGAATCCCCGAACTTTTAACATTTTCCATCAGCTTTTCCGAAATAATCATAAATTTCTTATACCATTTCGAGTTACCAATTTCTTGTAAGCATCTCCAATCTTCAAGACGTTTAAGTATAGGCTGGCTCCAACTGGTATCCTCTCCAAAAATAATTTCTCCCTCAACAAAAGCACTATAATCTCCTATTCCCAGTACAGGGGAAATATTGGGCAGAGTATCGTCAGACACATCTTTTCTTGCTTCATACACTTTTTCTGTTTCTTTTATTAAATCTTCTACATACCTATCGATATCCATGTCATTATCAAAATTATATTTATTAAGCTTGATATTTCTATACAATGCCATATCACTGTCTAATAGAGCCCTGTAAATAAAATTTCCTGTACTTCCTTTGTCTACTGCACTATAAAAATTTTCAAACCTTTCTACTACTTCTTTAAAGCAAGGTTTATAGTAACTTAATTCTTTAAACAAACTTATTCCCCCCCAAATTCTTCATCCTGGCTAATCTTCTTCAACCCTCCGAGGTATTTTGCTATAGTCTATCCCAATTTTTTTGTGAAACTCAATGATATTATTAATATAATCACTCTTTTTCAATATTGTATCAGGAAGTACACCCTCATTTTTTAAAATACGCAATTGTATAATATCAAGAATTAACTGGTCTATTGCCAACTCTATCAGCATGGTATTGCTTGTAATAACGCTAATCTCTTCTATAGTCTCGTTGCCTTCCCCTATAAGGATTCTTTCTCTATCTGCAACAACTATTATTCTCCGCCTGGTCCATATTTCTTTTAATACATCCTTTGGAATACCGTATTGGTATATGACACCAAAATCATAAGGAAGTTGGCCGTAAGAAAAGCTAATTATGTTGACACCCCTGTTATGCGCTTCCTGCAAATCATTCATGAAAATTAAAGCTTCTTGCTCCCATATGGATAGATAAATATCATTTTTAGCTTCTCTTATCAAGTGTTTGATCTCTTTGATCATATATTCATAATCTGTTATATTTATAAGATAACTGTCAACTTTTGAGTCTGATTTGATATTGTCCATTTTCTCTTCCAACTCGGATATCTTTTTAAGATAGTCTTCCCGGTACCTATTAAAAAGCTCCTTGTATGAAACCGGCGAATAGAGCTTGGGATTTGCTTCTATTTCAATTACCGCTCCCTTCTGCACAAGCCTTTTCAGAATATCATATATCATTGTTCTGGTAATATCGGTGTTTTTTGCGATCTCGTAACCGCTCATAGGATTTTTTATAACTAAAGCGAGATATACTTTTGCCTCATTTATTGAAAAACCAATATCCTGCATCATATTAACAATATTTTCCATGTACATGTCTCCTTTTATTAGTCATAATCATATTTTCATATGTTGTACAGTTATTTTTCAGAATTATTTTCTGTTAGTTTAAGTAGCTATTTGCATAATAGTTGTAATAAATATTACTACTAATAATATATCATCAAAATTGTTTTTAGTCAATAGTCTCTTAATTATTCACAGGACCTATTCATAAAAACTCAAACTTTTTACCCTAAATCATTCATAGTACCCAGATTATTCCATATGACGTTTATCAGTTTTAAAAAATAAAACTTTCATTGTCACAAATGAAGACATGCCTGTA
>JABUEW010000067.1 GCA_013314855.1 Bacillota bacterium
TTTTGATATGCCCTGAACACTTTGTTGCCTAATACATCCTTGAGGGGTTTATCTTTAATATTATCGCATTTAATATGTGCAAAAGCACAGGGTTCTACATTGCCATCGGCTGTTATATGGAAATATTCCCTGCCACCGGCTATACAGCCCTTTGTCAATTCACCGTCATTCCAGAAATCGAAAAGCATCAGGGGATAAGTGCTTCTTATCTCCCTTACTCTTTCTGCAAGCCATTTTCTTTGTTGGGGTGTTACCATGGCAGAATAATCAGGCTGTCTTCCTACAGGAATATAGTGGAACGACCATCCATACAAAGCACCTTTATTAATCATGAACTGCACGAAATCATCACTGAATAGTTCCGCATAATTATGCGAAGTAGCTGTTACGCTGTACCCAAAAGGGACACCACTTTCTTTTAATAAATCCATCGATTTCATAATTTTCTGGAATACACCGCTGCCCCTGCGTTCATCCGTTTCCTTTTCCCAGCCCTCCAAGCTTATAACAGGAGAAATATTCCCTGTCTTTAGCAGTTGCTCGACCATCTTTTCATCAATCAGTGTTCCGTTCGTATACATCATGAAGGCTATATCCCTATGTTTGGCCGCTATATCAAACAAGTATGAGTATATCGTAGGTTCTCCGCCTGATAGCACGATGAAATTGATTCCAAGTTCCTTTGCTTCTTTTAAAATCCTGTCAAACAACTCAAAGGGCATAACATTAATTTTATATTTCCCGGCCCAGCAGCCCTTACATCGTAAATTGCATGCTTCTGTAGGGTCAATCAGAATTGTGGAAGGAACTTTTACACCAAGTTTCTGAGCTTCATTTTTTCTCTTAGGCACCCCTATAAGCGTAGAACGTACAAACAGGTTTATTAGAAAACCTTTTAAGTAGCTATCGCTGGTTTGCTTAAAAATTTTGATAAAGTATTCTTTTAGATTAGGGTCACTGATTACTGCTCTCTTTGTATTTTCAATCGAGTTTTCAAATGTTTTTTTGTCCGAATCGTTTATGAAATATTTTCCAGCTTTTAAAGCTAAATATTTGTTCAGTAGGTTGGCAAGTTTGTCTATGTTGTTCTCCGGATCTTTTTTTACGTAGTTAACCAGAAAAACACTTAAGTTTCTGTATGTCAGATCTGCCAAAAACTCTTTATCCATATCAATCCGACCTCCTATGTTATAATTTGTTTCATCAGATCAAATATGTTCGGACGTCCGTTTTAATGACTCATAAAAATAAGAGTCCTATTTTTACAAGGTCGCTGACAAACTCCTGTGCGTCTTTTCTGGCAACTTCGCCTTTGTTAACAAGCTCCTTTACCATTTTTTCAATTTTTTCTCTTGAGTATGCAAAGAGTCCTAACCCCATATTGAATGACTTTTCTAACAAATTTGACATGAATGATATCTCCTTTCATATTTTTACTCAAACACTAATTCGATTGCCTTTAAGGCTTCAGGCAGTTTTTTTTCTTGAGGGTCTAAAATAACCTGTATGGCAGTTCCAAACATCGCTCCAAAAAGCATTCTGGCTATGGATTTGGGGGTATAGCCCCTTAAATTGCTTTTTGCGGGAATATTATTCAGGACATGCCTTTCGATTAAATTTGCTAAATCTTCAAACAGGTTGCAGAGCAGTTTACCAAATGAAGCGGACCAGAGCGCCATACTCGTAAAGTCATACAACAGTCTGAAAAGCTTAGGGTTTTCGTCTAACATTTCCTGAAAATACCTAATAAGTGATAATATTTTTTCTTTGGCAGTGGTTCCATTTCTTAAATGATTTTCTACTTCCTGCAGGTACTTTTGCATCATCATTTTTATTACCTCTGTAAACAATCCCTCCTTATTTTTATAGTAATAGTTAAGTTGGCTTAGAACAACCCCTGCTTTATCGGCAATATCACGCAAAGATACATTTGCATAACCTTTTGATGAAATACACTCAAATGCAGCAATTAATATTTTTTTGGATTGGTTCATTTTTTCCATCTCGTTGTTCATGGCATTACTCCTTATTTGTTAATTCGGACATCCGACTAATTTAATTCTATTATAATACTCTCTCTCTCTACTTTGTCAATCTGTAATTTCATTAGATTATTTTTGATGATAAATTATACTGTAAGCAAGAATGAAGGGCTTCGTTAAACTCATTTTTTATTAAAAGCTCTGATAAAATATTAAGTGTTTTCTTAAAAATTCTATTATCTACTGTTTCTTTAATGTAATTTAATCGTTGAGTATTGTACCGGGTAATTTCCTCATTTATATTGTTGCTTATATTATATTGTTGCTTATATATAATTATATATAAAAGGGAAAACAGTCCTATTGTTAGGACTGATATAAGGGTAACTCCTGCTGTAAATACAATAAACTTTATTGAAATAGAATTTGCATATTCTTTTATCTTGAGTTTTTTATAGCTAAACATACTGCCTCATCCTCTCAATGTATTAGTCTGTTTAACCATATCAATTACTCTGTTTATTTCCTGAACATACTCTATTAAACTATTATTCTTCATGGCAATTTCTCTAATTTTTCTACACTCATCAAGTAACTTTTCAACATTTATCTTTTTCGGAACCTTTCCTGCGTAAGACTCAAAATTTTTATAATAAATCTTATCAATTACATCCTTATCCAGCGCTAGTCCATTTATTTCAAATCCCCAATTGTTGAACTTATCGTCAGTCTCAAGGAACTTCCTTATTGTATTTATAATATCTTGAGGTCTTCCCTGGAACATACTATCTTCCATATCTGTTCCAAAAATAATCCTATCCTGGTATTTAGTAAAGAATTCCTTCCATTCCGATGGTTTTTTTGAAAAATTATCATACATTTCCCTACCAGGAGTAATGTCAAAACTTACATTTTCAAACTTATCTAGAATTGCTGCTGCTCTTTCGATATGATTAGACAAAAAATAGAAATGTGCAAAAGTCACTCTTAATTTGGGGAATTTACTCAATATACCCTCAATTTCACTATAAATGTCTTCCTTTTCTGGGAATGTCCCATCTCCATAAAACCAACCATGCTCGAAGGAGAATTCGGGAGCAGTATCTTTGTCCCAGAAAGTTTCAGGGTCTGCTGCATGGAATATAATAGGGATACCCTGTTTCTCAAGATAAGAATAGTAATCATCATAAATAGATGAATTCAGAGATATGCCTATTTTCTTTCTCAAGGTAGGCTTGCCTTCCAGCATTTTCATACCATCAAACCCAATATCCATTAATATCTTGACCTGATCAACAAAGTTATAATCACCCGGGATTTTATCATCTAGAGGGTAATATGGATACATTAATGAACCATACGCATATACATGTCCAGGATGTTTCATCTTGAACAATGCACTTAAAATGTTCTGCATTATTTGATTTTCATCTTTACATGCAAGGCTTACAATATTTACTTTATTCAGACTATAGACCTTTAAATAACTTTCCAGAAACTCAAAACTCTTAAATTCTCTTATATGGACATGGCTATCTACCATTATAACACCGTCATATAGCTTCATAAGATGATCCCTCCTTTTTATGATTGAATGATATGTTGCGTGTTAAAAGAAGGCCGGGAAGGCGAACCATATGTGCATCGAGAATCAATCTGCTCGGCCTGATTCTTGTAAAGATATCGGACCATAAATAAAAAACGATTGTGGTCGAAGTGGCTTTTCTTACACTACAAAAGCCCTACTTCCTTGGACGCCTTTACCAACAGCTCCTGGACATTTACTGGCTGCCCTGTCTTACTGCTTTCAATAGCTCCATAGATTAAAGCTACCGATTGCAGATTGTCTTCTATATTTGTTTCCATGGACTCTCCACCATCCAGCCATTTGACGAATTTCTCAATAAGCCATGTATTTCCCCATTTTGGCTGTTCGAGCAGGTGTAGTTTTTCTCCTTCCCCTTCATTTTTCTCAACCCAACTGCTTGATGGATTGTATGTGAATCGCTCTAACTTCCTTTTTGAAAGTATGAGAGTACCATTTTTACATTCAGCTCTAAAATATTCATTACCCCACTGATTAAGTCCTACTGCATTTGTTGTGGCACCTTCGTAAATTGCCCGTGTCCCGTTTTCAAAATGCATGATCACCAATGCCTGAGAATCTCCTCTATATTCACCCCAAGCAGGATTCCATGTTTGTGCGTAGATTGTATCACATTTTGCTCCTGCAAGATCGGCCAGTATGTCCAGATGATGGACGGCTCCTTCTATCATCAGGACATCGTCAATTTCATGACGAAATTTGCCCCAACTTGCGAACTTTCTAGCATCACAGGTAAAACGACACACGATATAATCCAGTTCCCCATAATTACCGGAACGGATTGCGTGTCGCAGCGAAGTTTTATCCTGGTCAAACCGATGGCTCATGGTGACTCCCATCTTCTTATCTGCTTTTTTCACTTTATCTGCTATGCGCACAGAGGCTTTCAGTGAGTCTGCAATCGGCTTTTCAGACAAAATATGCATGTCGTGTTCAAGAGCAATGTCTACAACCTGCTCGTGAAATGCCGGGGGGACAACTATTGTGCAGAAATCGGCCTTATTTTCAGCAAAAGCTTTTCTAATGTCGGTATAACACTGGTCAATCCGTAAGCCAAGAAAATTCCGTGCGTTCTCCAGCGCAGTGGCGTTGATATCGACTGCTGCAACAACCTCAATTAGGCCTTCCTTTATATTTGGAGGTAAAAATCTTTCACACCAACATCTACCCCATCCGCCTGTTCCCACCTGAATCATTTTATATGTCATATCAAATGCCTCCCCCTATTACATCCTATCTTTCAAAGGCTGAGCCTCGCCATGCTTGTAATTCCACAAGTGACCGAGCCGTTTACAGCCCCTAAGGGTTGTTTCAAAGCAAACGGCCTTTATTGTTTCAAATACTTGTGGAAAATCATGATGATGACCCATCCTTGTCGCTATACAATCTCCCGGACCAACTTTATATGATTTTCCTTCTGAGACTGCTATTCCGCTTCCTTCATATATAATCCAATATTCATCACAGTCATGATAATGGTTGTCAAAGTTCGTATTTTTGGGATAATCCGAAGGATCACCATAAGTGCCGGTAATTTCGCTCTTTTCAACCGTAAATATACCGGAGCCTCCTACTTCATCACCCCAATGTCCACACATCCGAATTAGTGTGGATTCCAGCAACACATCCACCACCACGAACTGTCCTTCAGGTGTCGTCAGATCAATATTGCAGCCTTCTTCAGCATCAATAGTCCGACCTTCTACGGAGATTCGGCATGCTCCTTTTCCGACGATTAATTTCTCTTTCTTTCCCATACGTTCAAATACATGCGTCAAACCTTTTGTCAAGTGGACAATTTCAAAAAACTCCATTTCACACCATTCAGGTGCCAAGCCTAAACCACTTTTAAAAACCGGCATAACTACCCCCCCCTTTAAGTTGAATACTCTCGGAAACTCAAAGAGTCTCCGAAATCTATATTTAAAGAGAAAGTATTTTTCACTTCCCCCTAAAATCTACCATAAATTTCTTTAAATTTCTCCAATATATTCTCCTAATATTACCCATATATGGAAGTAACCTAACTTTTTCTTCCATACTTAAAACTCCTCAATACTTTCCATTTTCATTCCCATTTTCTTTGCTTTCCTCTCAAAAATATTAAATTGGTCATTGTGTCTGGCTTTAACCAATTGTGTAAAACTATATATTCCTTCCCTTATCTCCACTTTTTTTATCCATTCATCCAAAGCTGCAGCTAATTGTGCATAGAGTCCGTAACGCCCATATCCATAAAGATGTATATCGGTTTCACATATTTCAGGAAAATGTGCTACTACATCAACAACCCTAATTACATCACAACAACCCCTAATTACATCATAAGTCCGCATTACCGCCATTCTGTCACCCAGCCACATAAGATCATGTGTTAGTTTAAATATAATTCCGTAAAAATCAAGAGGAGAATAACTTCGTGAAGTGTTTGGATGTAGATTCTCTACTCCCGATACATCCAAAACTATCACAGCTCTTCCGGATTCACAAGTTTCTCGTATCCATACCGCATTGGACTGCAACTGTCTTGTACTCTCATCCCATACAGCAATGGTTATGGGAATGTCCTTTCCAATGAATCGGTAATCTCTAAAAGTAACGCTATAATTAAATATTCCCTCTTATGTATAGTTACCTTATAGTTGCCCCATCAGTCCCAAAGAAAGTGACTTTTTCAGTCCCAAAGAAAGTGACTGCTAATACCTTTGCATACATTAGGTAGTCACACCTTTTATCATTAGTTATACTACCTATATCGGAATATCTGCCAATGCTTACACAACCATATTTTCAAGGTACAAACTGCTTAAAAGTATTAATTATCAAACAATCCATATGCCATAGAAAACCTTATATCCGTCTTTTTATAGTTTCTGCCACTACTTGAGCCATCCGTTCTCCTTCACCCGGTTCAAGAGGTAATCTCCCATACAGCAAACAGGATGAGAACCCGGCATACCCCTTGTTTTCAATATCATCCCGGGTGCTGACATATCTCATCGTAGAATTTGCATTGCCCAATGTTATAATATTCATATGAGGTATTGTTTTTTTTACAATAGTACCCAGTGCTGTAAATATCTCGCCCGGAAAACCGGCAAAAACTACTTCTCCTATTCTGAAAACCTGAATAGTGAAAGACTCAAGATATGGTTCGACGTTTTCCTTCAGTTGCGTTTTAATATCTTCGGCCCATATTTGCTGGACTCTATACCCTTCAGGCTTCTCTCTCTTTTTATTCCCAAAAATCTCCTCATGCCTATCTATGTCTTCAAGACTATATCGCTGCAGTTTTAGCCTTACTTCAATGTCAAATGCATCAAGATGCATATTTTTCATGGTTTCACATTCAGATATATTACTGATAAAAGCATCTGCTATCCGCCTGCCATACTCATCAATTACCTCTGATGTGCCGGCACCCCATTTCTTGAGGTTTGACACAGGATCGATATCTCCGCAAAAACCCGTTAGGAATACTCCATCAAATCCCTTTTCATTTAATGCTTTGACTACTCTGCCCGGATAATCTGCAGATATAAATTTTTTAAGCCCAAGAGTAACAGGATGGCAGCCATAGCTTACAAGGGCAAGAGGCCTTCCCTCATCAAAAAAGAATGCTATACCACGTACATCATTATCAACAGGACTATAAGAATTGTATACCCTGTTATATCCTATAGGCTCAATTGCTTTTATCACACTCTTTGCTTCTTTTACTGTCCTCAAATTCTCGTATGCCTTCTTTGCAGCATTCACGATCAGCTTCGGAAGAGAATTCATATATTTTTCATCTGGCTCACCACAACCTATTAATTTTCCTGTTGCAGGTCCTGTATGGGTATGTGTACAAACAATCATTATGTTTGTCCTATCAATACCAAGTTTGTGGGAAATCTGCTGCTTGATGGTATCAGTAATGGACTGTTTTATTGCTATAAGATCGCAGTTTACCATGAGCATACTTTTGGAAGCATTTTTATCCTTTCTTACCGCATAATCCCCGGTATCGCTGTTCCCGCTTTTCTTAGAATTATCCATGGTACCAGTTTCATCGGTATTTTCAAATACTACGGCCCTCGCATAAAGATTGTCAAGCACTCCTTCGGCTTTTCTGTCCAGGAACCATCCATAACCACTTAATTCAACTCCTAAATCAGGCGTTATATCGACTGAAGCATATCCAATTTTCACTTTTTATATCTCCTTCCGCATAATTTTTAAGTAAAATATAGTGAATTACGTATTTCAGTTTATCCGTCAAGCAACTTATTTAGGGTTATCCAGAATTATCAGGGTAGGCAATTTTTTCAAAGTAATTCATCTACATTTTCATATATCTTGATTATGGCATCGGCAATATCATCCATATCTTTCTTTGTACCAAGGAGCATATTCTGAGGAAGCCATATTCCTTCCCTTTCTCCGGCCCTTTCTGCATTTTCAAGATACATGTTTTTATAATCAATCTTGGAACCTGTTATCCTTCTAAATTCTTCTCCATGGAAAAGAATTTGCTTGTAAAGACATACATACCCGGCAGAACAGTATATTCCTTCAGCTCTCATTGCTTTTATAAATTTATCCCTGGGCAAGTCCTTGCATTTTTCACCCTTATATTTGAAAATATATGAATGATACGAATTCCTGGTTATTCGCGGATCATCTCTAAAGGTCTCAATACATTCTATCTCCTTTAAGCGGGAAGTCAAATAAGCCGCGTTTTCCATTCTTCTTTGTATCTGTTCATTAAGGGATTCCATTTGGGCATCCAGTATGGCTGCCTGCCATTCGGTCATCCTGGCATTTGTCCCTATGTTTACGTGCTCATACCATATTGTCCCATGATAGTCTCTTCCACAATTGTGTATTGACCAGCACCTTTCATAAATTGCTACATCATTCACAGTTATTAATCCGCCTTCGCCTGCAGTCAAATTCTTGCTTGCCTGGAAACTGAAAGAACCTGCATGGCCGATAGATCCTACTCTCTTTCCTTTCCATTCCGAGCCATGGGCATGAGCGCAATCTTCTATTACATAGAGATTATGCCTTGTGGCTATATCCATTATTTCATCCATATTACAGGCTCTTCCCCCTATATGTACCGGAATGATTGCTCTTGTCCTGGGAGTAATAGCTTCTTCAATTTTCTTGGGATCAATATTATGCGTATCATCTTCTATGTCCACAAATACCGGTGTAGCTCCGACAATAATTACAGCAGATGCGGTAGCATTAAATGTATACGGCGGGATTATAACTTCATCGCCATACCCAATATTCATGGCTCTCAAGGCTATCTCAAGAGTAACAGTACCGTTTGTAACAGCTACGCCGTAGTTTGCACCCTGGTATTTGGCAAATTTTTGGGCAAACTGCTTTACTTCATTTCCCAGGGTGCCCCACACACCACTCTTCAAGACTCTTTCCAATGCCTCTCTTTCCTTTTCTCCGTATTGAGGCCACTTTGGAAATTTTTCAGTCCTTAATGGACTTCCTCCATTAATCGCAAGTTTAGGCATTTAACATTCACCCTTTCTTTTAATATTTAAACATTTAGTTTACATTAAACTTAATTTATATGAGTACATGAGATTTAATATACTCCATCATATATTTCCCTTCTTCAAAGCAAATTGCATCATGAGCGGGGAATACTTCTTTAATAAGAAATAAGGCATATTTAACCAGCCTGAAAGGACCATAAACTCTTGCTGATTCGCCTGGTAATGCTTCAACAGCAACACTATAAAATTTCTTTATACTGTCTATAATGTTTGGAAGCTCCGGATCCGGCGAAAAAACTATTGTATAATACCAGCCAAAAAGCCTACCGCTTTCGCAGCTATGAGCATCCGATACACCGACTATTGGTACTTTATTTCCTTTTTCCCGCTCTTCCTGGTAGTAAGCCACCTGCAAATTATTTGAATTAACGGCGTCAGTATCATATCCTCCAAGAATTTCATATGCATCAAAAGGCCTGGTTTTAAACATGAATGCATTCAAAGCAGCTGAAACATTGTATTTTGATCCATAAACCCAAAAAGGATGGCAATATATCCCCATACCCCCGGCTTCCCTTATTTTAGTGAAGCACCAAAAGCAGGATGCATATTGATATTTGTCCGTATCACTCAAATCAGAATATAAATTTTTTTTATTATCGTTTTTTTCATTATCTTGTTTTTCATTACCCGCTTCCAAGCCCCTGGTTATCTTTTCTACCTCCTCCATATATTTTTCTTCATCCTTGAATAGCTCATTTATACTGAATCTTCCTCCAAAATTTATCATGTGCACGGCGTTTCGCGGAGGATGAACTTCCTCGCCCGGAAATATTTTGAAATCAATATTAAGGGACTTAAATGCATTAATGGCTTCCAGTGAAGGTTCATATTTGCCATGGTCAGTAATAGCTATAAAATCAAGACCTATTTTTCTGCATGATGCAGCTACGTAAGCAGGTGATTCAGCACCATCGGAATAATAAGTATGGATATGCATATCTCCCTTGTATGGTTTTCTTAAAAATAAATCTTCTTCAAGCGAATAAACACTAAACGAATAATACTTTATTTCTTTTCCATCCGTAACTTCAAAAATATCCAATATGTGCTCCTGCTCCCCTTCAAAAAACAATCTGAATTCCAGCATGCCATTTGCAGGGTATAGCTCAAGCTTTTCATCTTCAATATTATTTAACCCTCTTTGCTCGATTGATCTCTTAATAAGAAAATACCGGGCATCGTTTTTTAACTTGCAATGATCAAATAAGGGTTGAACAGTTATTGCGCTTTCTTTGTTTGCTTTAACAATTTTGGGATGTACATTGAAAAAGATGTCTTTCTTGCCCATAAGTTAATTTCTCCTTGCATTATCTTCTCGGCAATTCCTTGCGGTCTTTGCCAGGCCATCTCTCAATACCGCCATAAGCATATGGGATTCTATCAATAAACCTGCCCAATTCCGGCAACTGCTTGGTTCTGCCAATTTGATACCAGTATGCGGTACTGGACCAATCTCCCTGGCGGTCATTGGCATGACCATGTTCAATTGTGACTTTTATAGACTTTTCAAAATATATTGGATCCTCAATATGAAAACGATACTGGGAGTGTTTTCCCGTATAGTCATTATTGCCTTTGAAGTAGTATCCGAAATAAGGTGCGCAGTAAGTCTGGTTAAGCAGGTTATAATTCCATGCACCACAGAAATAGTCTTCTGTTCCTGTTCCATGGAGCCTGGGAGGCCATGGTTCTCCATCTATAAATATCATATCATCACCTTCCCCCCACCATCCGGTTTCATCCGTATCAAGGTGAAGTACACAACCTACGTAATGCCCTTTTCCTTCTGCCTCAAGAATTACATAGTTTTCATTCCCTGTCGTATTCAAGCGCCTGACCTTGTTATCAAGCGAAGCTTCTTTATTAAGCGAAGTTTTTTCTATCTCATCTTTCTTAACTACCATCTGCCTTCTCCAGCAAGCATGGAAACGGCCTATATCTGCCGGGCATTCATCCCATTCCTGGTAATCGATATAGAAATAAATGAAAGAATCCCTATCCATTTCATTGGTTACGGTTATACGAGCACCGTTTGCATAAGGCATTGGGAACCAGCAATTCAAACCCAAGTAGAATGCTTGAAGTGGTAAGGAAGTAAAATAAACAGCCTTTCCATGCCCCAAACCGAAAAAGTCGCCTAATGGGCACTGTACTGATGGTGTTTCTTCATTATCCCAGTACATTCTTATAACAAGTCCCTTGAGATTGTTGTCGCTTTCACTCGTAGTCATCCAGATATGACGTATAGCGCCTGCTCCTGTCATTTCCGCCAGCACCACCGTATCACCGGCTTTTATATTCCAGTAATCAGCATTACCTCCTGTTTTGTCATAAGATGAAAATCGCCTGCTTTTTATACCTTTCCCCAATTTAGCAAGATTTGCAAGAGAAGTCATTCCCATTTCCATCAATAATACCCCCTGTTATTTTTCATAAGTTAGTTAACGCTATCTCATTTTTATTCATTCCGCTTTCTCATAAAACCACTTTTCAAGATCAGGCAGATCAAAATATTTTAACATCCCCGGGAGTACAATACTCATAATATCATGGGTATCATAATAGCGGGATCTCACCCACTCTCCGAAGCTCACAATTCCGTTTGCCACTTCAATGTTTTTAATCCTTTTGTCCAGCATAGTTTTATCCAGTACAGCAGCAAACAGTCCATACACTCCATGCCTTCCGGATAAATAAAGATTTATATCATCCTCATTGATCCCTGGTATAACTTTTACTGCATCCATGGCCCTGATTACATCGTATGTCCTCAATGCAGCCATGCTATCATCAAGCCATAAAAGATCATATGTAAGTTTAAAAATTGAGCCTAAAACTTCCTGCACCGGCGCATAAGTAATCTGCCTCTGGCTCATAATACCTACTCCGGACGTATCCAAAACCATTACAATTCGTCCCGAAGCACAGGTTTTCTGAATCCAGTCAGCATGAGGTACAAGGCAGTTTGTACCGTCGTCCCATATTGCTATCGTAAGAGGAAGCTCTTTCCCCGCAAAATTAAAGTTCCTGAATAAATAAGCACAATTGAAGATGCCTTCCTGGGACCACCATAGACATATTTGCACATCAAGGCCATCCACCTGCCCTACTGCAAAACGTCTCGGGTTCAAATCACAGGGTTTTCTGCCTGAATAGATTTTTTCTTTTAGCCAATTCAGGGCTATCTCCCTGCGCTTATTCTCAGGCATGGAATTACGCTGTTTTTCTATTTCCTTAAGCCTGTCGCAATTTTCATCATACACGGTTCGTGCATTATCCATATCTCCCTTTACCTGGCCGGAGATAGTGCACCATAAAATCGAAGGTTCTATCGGGTTGATGCTTTCATCATCAGGTGATATTTTTTGCCCAAGGAGGTGCTCCGAAAAGAACTCGGCAGCTGCTTTGGCCATAGGACGGGTATAACGGTGGTCGGAATCATCCTCGAACAACTTAAGATTGTCTTTTTTTCCGTACATCTCCCAAAATCTTCTTGTCCTTTCAACCGTCCTGCGGGTACCTTCAATTGGGAAGAAATCGGATGTTACTGCTAGGACAAGGACAGGTTTCGGAACCATTGAAATCAATATATCTTCATGGTCAAATCCCCTAGCAGTCAACCCCGGCCAGATCTGCTCGGAATCCTGTGGCATATCGGTGTACATATATGTCTGGCGGTTCATGAGAAAGGTTGCCGGTGCTGCTGCAGCTATGCGCGGATCGCACATCATCATGAGAGCAGTCTGGGTACCACCGCCGGAATTCCCTGTCACACCAATTTTTGAAGGATCTACTTCCGGTCGGGTACAGAGGTAATCTATACCCCTCATGGCATCATGGACAAAATACCGGGCGATACCATCTCCCAAGGGCCAGCACTGGCAACCTGCATAGTCATGCTCTATTACTCCCCAGTCTACATTAGTTTTCCCCGTTGCTTTATCGTAATAGCTTAAACGTTCACCCTGACCTATGGGATCCTGTGCCAGCACCACCAGGCCTGCCCTCACAAGGTATCTACATACAACCTGGTACTCATCCGTATGCTTGGCTTGTTTATGGTGACCACAAAGGAAAAGCACAGCACCCCTGGGGGAAGTAATTCCATCCGGTATATATAGATTTGCAGTTACATATGTCCCCGGACGGGATTCAAAAAATACCTTTTCTATTCTGAAGCCATCACAGTCAATTATTCCTGTAATCCTTGGGTTAAGAGGTGTGTCACCTGGGGGCAACCCTCCTATGGACTCGATAAATTTCTCACGCATATATGCGGCACGTTTTTCAAGTTCTTCCCTGGTTTTAATTGCATCACGGAAAATGTCTCCTTGTGCAAAAGCCTCGTCGGATCGTTTATAAATAAATCTTTTTAACTGGTCTTTAAAATCGTAAATCCACCAGTTCTCATAATATTTTTCTAGTTCCTGCATAGTCATATATGATTCTCCCTGCATATTTCGATATCATTTTACCCTCACCCTTTTACTGCTCCTACTATAACGCCATGAATAAAATATTTCTGCAAAAACGGGTATATTATAACAATAGGCAATATCGTCACCATTAATGCAGCCATTCTTAAATTCTGAGGATGGACGGGCAGTACACTTCTTATTCTAAGAGGATTATTGGGATCATCTGCAAGTTCAGTATTGATAAGCAAATTCCTTAGCCTGTATTGCAGCGTCCAGTTTCTATTGTCCCTAATATAAAGCATGGAGCCGAACCATTCATTCCAATACGCGACTGCACTGAAAATTACAAAAGCCATTATCATCGGGATTATAAGGGGAATAACTATCTTAAATAGTACCGTAAAATTATTAGCTCCGTCAATTTCCGCAGAATCCATGATATCTTTGGGCAATTGAACTATAGCATTTCTAAAAACAATTATATAAAATACATTTGTAATAGATGGTAATATTAAGGCCAAAAGATTGTTGGAAAGGTTCAACCAATTAGCTATTAAAATATACGTAGGTATAAGTCCCCCTCCAAAATACATTGTCACTAAATAGTAATAAGTAACTAGCTTTTTGCCTATAAAATGTTTATTTGCAAGGGCATATGCAGCCATAAGCGCATTTACAATAATCAGGCTTGTATTTATAATAGTAAGACCAGCAGTAATTATAATTGATCTTATAAAATATGCATTGGTAATTATCATTAAATAGCCGTTAATGTTAAATCCTTTCGGTAAAAGGGAAACTTCACCCCGTACAATGTGGTCATAATCACTTAAAGATATACTGATTACGTTGATAAAAGGTATTATAATTAAAATGCAAAATATTGTAAATAATGAATAATTCAAGATCTCAAATGCTATTCTTGACGGTGACTTATAGATAATCATAATCCAGTTCTCCCATATAATTTTTATTAATTAATACAATCCAAGGTTCCCAATCTTTTTAGCTGCACTATTTGCAAGGGTAAGGGTTACAAATCCAATTAAACTTTGGACTAATCCTATAGCAGTAGTATACCCATAATCTGCTTCTACAAGACCCCTTCTGTAAACATAAGTACTAATAACATCCGATACCTGGTAAACTAATGGGTTTTGAAGCAAGTAAATCCTATCAAAATCAATTGAAAACATGCTTGCTACGGTAAGAAGAAGCATTAATACAATAATAGATGATAACCCTGGTAGAGTAACATGTATAGTTTGTTTAATCCTGTTTGCACCATCTATATATGCTGCTTCATATAACTCAGTATCAATATTAGATAATGTTGCAAAATATAGTATTGCTCCCCAACCTACGCCTTTCCATATGGTTACGGCAGTCACAATCCATCGGAAAAGACCGACTTCTGTCATAAAGAATATCGGGGCCATCTTAAAAACATTAACCAGCACCATATTTACCAGGCCATTTTCTGCAGGCGAAAGAATCTGGTATACCATCCCGGATACCACAACCCAGGATAAAAAGTGTGGAAGATAGGATATGGTCTGCATAATCCGTTTAAACTTTTTGTTCATTATTTCATTAGCAAGGATGGCAAACAGGATAGGTGCCGGAAATACGAATATTAAATTATATAAGTTTAATATAATAGTATTTTTCATTGCTGACCAGAAAGCCGAATCTTTCAAAAACATTCTGAAATTGGCCAACCCTATAAATTCACTTCTAAAAACGCCCAAATAGGGTTTAAAATTTTCAAAAGCAATTATTATCCCATAAATGGGAATATAGTGGAAAATAAATAATAATATTATGGAAGGCAACACAAAAAGATACAAGGATAACGATTTTCTTGTAAATTTTAACTTACCTTTTTCCCTATTTTTACCTATATAAATATTCTCATTATTTACAATTTTCATTTTGTTCAATCTCCATGATCTATAGTATTTAATCTCCATAATTCTGTAATATTAATATTTGCAACTATTCTTCTACTGCAAAGGGAGGGGAGAGTATCACCCTCTCCCTTTATCAGGTAAATATTGTTGCAGTACAATGGCAATCCTGCTCTATATAATTTATAATTTATAATTTATAATTTATTATTTATTATTATTAATACCCCAGGTCAAATTTTACACCTCTTTTAATTAATTCATCCTTCTGCTCACGCAGCTTTCGAGTATAGTACTCGGATAGCCTATCACCATATTTTGTTTTGTATTCTTTAACTTTTTCATCATACTCTTCTATTGACATTTTACCCATTACAACATTTGATACAACCGAGGCTATAAATTTGCTGGATTCAACATCCAGGTTATCAATCTCTTTCTGTTCGTCGGTAGTTTCGCGATTAAAAGCTGTCCAGACTCCTACTCCAAAATTTTCTGCTCTCTTGTTAGCTTCTTTTAAGCTATTATAAGTTGTATTAAATCTTTCACTTCCTATTTCTTGTTCAATACATGCTAATTTGGCCTCGGAAAAAGTAATGGCAGGAAAACCAGGGAAAAGTGCAAACATTATTGAATAATACCTTCCGGTTCTATTGGGATCATTAAGCTTTTCAACTATTGGCACTTTTTTGCCATCTTGTATTATATGCTCTTCACCCTCTCTACCCCATACAAGAAGCTCCAGGAATTCTTCACTTGCCAGGGCTTCTAGGACTCTCCACGCCCTGTCAGGATAACTGCATTTGCTGCTTATATAGACGCCCTGACTCTTTATTAGGCATGGCATGCCAAGCCTATCAAATAAGGCATAATTGGGGTCTTTCAATACAGCGGGATACTTCTTTAAAGGTGGCACGTAAGCAATCTCACAACCTTCTATTCTCGGGCTAAGATAGTTAGCCCAGGCCATTATCTGGTCAGCACCATCTGTGATCATTGCAACATTGTTGTTTTCCAATCTTTGAACTTTCTTATCCAGGGTATTTACAGCATATTCCTGGTCAAGTATACCTTCTTTATAAAGCTGTCTCCATAGTAAAAGTGCTTCTCTGTATTCAGGAAGCGTAAAGCACCAGGTTACATTACCTTTTTCCACTCTTCTGGCCTCAGGGTATTGAATACCATAGAACAGCCACATAGTAGCAGTTCCGGCTCCAAATCCACCAACCCCTGTTAGAGGGATACATCCTGGAATCTCTTTTTTAATTATTCTAAAAAATTCTACCCATTCCTCTACGGATTCTGGCCACTTGCCATTATAGTATTTTTTAAGCAAATCTACCCTGGCAATATTTCCATACCCTGAAGGCGACTTGTATGCCATAGGTATACAATAATTTTTCCCGTCACTGGCTTTATTGAGTTCCATCATTTGCTCTGTAATAACTTTTTTCATTATTGGTGAATTATTATAGTATGGCCTCAATTCAATAAACGCTCCCGCTACTGCAGCTTCCTCAACTTCCTTCCATATATAAGAAGAGACAATATCCGATATATTACCGGAAGAAAGCATAAGGTTAAGTTTTGTAGAGAAATCAGAATAATTTGGCACTTCAATCTGTAAATCCACATTAGCATAATCTTCAAGAAACTTGACAAATTCGTTGTTATTAATATCTACTGTCTGAGGAATTCCAACGCCATAGTCGCTGGTAAAAAAAGTAAGCTTTACCCTTTCTTCTTTAGTTGTTGCATCTTCCGTACCTTTTTCCTTCTGTGATACCTTTACCGTACTGCAGCCTATTGCCATAGTAAGGTTTAGTATCAGCACAAATGATAGTAATAAAGCAACCTTTTTAATGTTTTTCATTGTTAATACCACTCCTTTTCTTTTTTATAATGAGCTATATTATTCTTTCTTTTCCTTATAATTGTGTATCACTGTGATCTTATTTTCATAAAATAATATAGCTTTAGTTAACCATGTAAATATTGGTTTTTGAAGTATTCAATATTCTTGATTTTCAAGACATCAATGTTTATTAAATAAAACAAATATTCATCACGCTGCAAATTTAACATTTATTCTTTGCATTTAGTTTTTATTATTATCATAGTCATTGATGGCACTTGCTATGGAGGTCAGGTTTTCCTTTATTTTAAATTTAGGAATATCCTCAGTAACACCCAGAATAAAGTTATTTCCCGGGGCTGCCTCCTTCAGAATAGCCATGGTTTTATTATAAATCTCCTCTGCTGATTCCAATTGCCAGGAACTCGGCCAGTTCAACCATAATGTCTTATCAGGCCATACTTTTCTGGCTTCAGCAACAGATGGGCTTATACCCGGATCATAAGCTTCTATGTAGTCCAGGGCAGTCTCTGCCACTGCATTCATTATCAATGTGTTATCGCCGTCAAGATGGCAGCCTATTAGTTTGCCTTTCTTATGCAGTATTTCAGCAGCTTCATTGTAGTGAGGTACAAAGTATTTCTTAAAGTTTTCCTCCCCTATAACCATAGGTATGACATTACCTCCATAATTGCAAAATTCCAAGGGACCCTCTGCCACTATGGGATATATTTTTCTGGCAACATCAACCAGAGCATCATACAGTTTCATAATCTCGTCCCTATTGTCCATCCATTCAATGCAGTATCTGTCAATTCCCATATAGTCGGATATAAGGGCCTGCAAAGGCTCAAGCGGTAGATTATCCCGAACTACATAGTCTTCTCCCAGCCTTTCTTGCAGATTGCATACAGCATCATAGTTTGGGACAACAACAGAATCCTTTATAAAAAATAGTAATGCTTTATAATCTTCGGGTGACTTGAACATTCTTTCATGAGTCCATGTTGTAAATCCGTCAGGTTGCACAAGCGTTGTCAGCTCTCCCTGAGGTGTAGAATAAATTGTGCGAATCAAATATCTACCTTTTTCATCGGTAAAACTATACGAACGGATTTTTACGTTAGGTCGACGAATGCTGTAAGATACTACTCTCTTCACCAGGCAAAGACCATTGTTTCTTAAGTTTCTTTCATATTCGCTCCTTTCAATTTTCTCCTCATATATGGTAAAAGGTGTTTTATTTGGGATATCACCATACAATGCAGCCATTACTCTACCTCTAGACGTAGATTTTGTCTCCTTCACTAAGTCTCATCCTCTCCCACGGTTTTTATTATATCGTTTTTTCTATTTATATACTTTCATTTCTATTCTATACTTTCAATTAAATGGGTCAGATTAACAGCACGTTTTTCCTTTATGCAAATCTCTGCTGATAGGGCAATAACCGAGCTCATCATACCTGCCCTGGCATCATTGGTATTTTGATGCCTACCAGACTTTATAGCATCAATGAAGTTGACAAAAATTCCAAAATCGCCTCCGCCATGGAAGGAATTTATATCTGTAAATTTGTATACTATCTCATTTGCCGGATTTATATATTTTAAATGTATGGTACCCCTCATAAAATCAGCATTCAGTGTAGCATCAGAACCAAAAATAACCATAGTCCTGTTAGCTTCCGAACTTAGCATGGATACGGTAAAACATGTAGTTAAGCCATTTTCATATTCTATGATTACAGATTCATGGTCAACAATATCTTTGTCAGCGTTGAATACGCAAAGATCCTCAGCAGAACTGAATTGACCGAAATCCTCACGCTTGCAATAATACCTGCAGTTGATCTTTTGTGTACAGTTAAAGCACCTTTCGGGAGCATCTTCTCTCTTATTAAAATAGGTCCTGCTTCCTGCAGCGAAAACAATTACAGGGTCAACCCCTGCTATCCAGTTCAAAATATCCATATCATGACTGCATTTGGCATTAAGGAAGCCTCCATTATTTTTACTGAACCTATGCCATCTCCTAAAAAAACTTCCTGCATGAACATAACCAAGAGTTTCCTTGGCTTCTATGGAGATAAGTTTTCCCAATTCCCCACGTGAAACAATCTCTTTGATTTTGCTATACAGGCTTGTATACCTCAAAACAAAGCCCATCATAAATACCTTGTTGTGCCTGAGACTTTCCCTGAATATGGCAACACAATCCTCAATTTTAGTAGCTATAGGTTTTTCAAGCAATATATGCTTATCCTGTTTTAAAGCTGCCAGCGCTATTTCCTTGTGAGTCATATCTGGGGTGCAGATAATCACGGCTTCAATGGTTTTATCATCAAGGAGTTGATTGTAGTCTGTATACAGCTCAGGCATTTTTTTATTGCTAAAATATTTTTCGGCAAATTGCTTAACCCTAGTTTCATTTATATCTGCCAATGCTTTTACCACGATGTTTTCACGTATATCAGAATTGCAAAGCATTGCATAAGAAGTCGCTCTTGCACCGGTTCCTATTATCCCTATGTTCACTTCATATACCACCCTTATCATAACCGTAATGTTATATCTAGATTAAACATTAAACTCAAATGATTATACTAAATTATTAGGCTAGTTAAATTGTTTAGTTTTAATACAATAAAAATTTATGGTTAAATTATAGACTTATAGATGGGACTTTTCAATAATTACTTTTTAAAGCAATATCAATTTATAATAAATTAAACACAAATATTAATATTGAGTTATTATTCTAAAAAAACAATATATCAAGTAATCCATGAATAAATATAAGGTAAATGATTTGACTAAAAGGTTAGAGAAAAATAATAAATTAAAAAATAATAAATATTGAGATAATTAAAAGTATAAATACTAAGAACTTTAAAATATTCAAAATACTGTAACAAAATATTCCAGTTAAAACAAGCATTTTACAATATTAATTTTTTACAATATTAATTTTAGCAATCATCGGCTATAAGCACTTTTTCCTGAAATCACCAGGGGTTTGACCATGGATTTCTCTGAATTTTTGTATGAAATATGATGGATTGTTATATCCTAATTTTTCGGCTATTTCATTAATTGGTTTATTTGTTGATTTTATTAACTCCGCAGCTTTTTCCATTTTAATTCTTGTTAAATAGTTCTTATAATTTATTCCTGTATGTTCTTTGAATAACTTGCATAGATACTGGGGAGTAACAGCTATCATATCTGCAACTATATCGAGTGACAAATCCGAGAAAATATTTTTTTCGATATAAGTTTTAACTTGCTCAATTTTATCCGAATTCCTGTTTGCGTTTTTTTGTTCCTGATACTCAAAAATATCTTCTACAATACGTTTAATAATATTTATAAAATCGGTAATAAAGTTCGATAATAGGATGGTGTTTTGGGTACGGTACCGTATTTTATTATAAATTTCAATATCAATATCTTTAGCATACTGAAGTATACTGTGTATTATGTTTCTCATTGCCAGATAACATGCTTCACCAGAGTAATTTCCTTTTTGAATAAGTTGCACTAAATTATTTAAAGTTCTTTCAACCATTTCAATATTGCGAGAATTAAGGGCACTTTCAAGACTTAATATGATCTTTTCCGGTATTTCATCGGTAGATGCCAGGCATTTCTGCAAATCCGTTTGATACAGTATTTTTAAATTAGGTAGGAAAAAACTATACCTGATAACTTCCATTGCATTGATAAATGCTTCATTTATATGTGAATGACCTTTTACACAAGTTGATATGGATATTACAGCAGGTATTTTTAAGTTATATTCAATATATGTAAGAATATCCATGCATATACAATTTACAATTGTCTTATTTAATACTTTATTGGATGAATGTAAGATAGCTATCTTATCATTTTGCTCATATAAATTAATAGCAATAAAATTTGATGTCTTTTTACTAAGACTTTCAATATAATTTATAATATTATATTTTACTGACATACCACTTTCCATACTCAGTGATTTAAAAATATTCTCATTCAGTTTAATTATTATTACAATAAAGAATGGTCCTTCCAGTTCATCTCCAAAAAAAGTCAGTAATCGATCCATTTCTTTTTCAGTTTGTATATTTCCGTAAATTAATCTAGCAATAAGGTTGTGCTTGATTAACGGCATATTGTTATCAAGAGTGGATTTTAGTTCATGAACCTTTACTGATAAATGATTTATTGCATCATTTATAATTGCACATTCATTTTTTCTTCCCTTTATGTCGATTTTCCTGTTACCTCCGAATATTTCCAAAGCATTAGTAAATGTTGTAAATATAGGATTATATATTTTTGATGTAAGTATGCATGATAATATAAATCCTAGAAATATTGTTACTACACAAGAAATAATTACATAATTAAGTATTGTATAGGATTCATTATAGAAATATTCATAGGGTATAATGCTAATCAGTTTCCAAGTATTCGTATTGAATGATAAGTAATTTACCAAGTATTTATGACCATTTATTTGCAGAATGTCGCTAGTATCGGATTCTACTAATTTAAGTAAAAAGCTGGGGGAAAAACTATCCAAAAATATGCTATTAAAAGTGCTCATGTTATTGCAGGAGATTAGACTTCCATCTTCATTAATAATAAAGGTACAACAATTGTCTATATTTGTATATGATTTTAATATATTCTGTATGTAAGATTCTTTTATATTTATTGCTACTATCCCGGAATCATTAATGTTTGATGGAAATAAGAAAGGATAAGATCTAATAAATGATAATATACTAGTATTATTAACTTCTCTTCCTAACCTGTCCTTATTAATTATTCGATAATTAATCCATATTATTTTTGAATTCGAACTATTGTAAATATTATACCATGTCATATCCAGTTCCTGTAAATAAGTATTATTTTCCAAAAAACTAAAACCTTCAGAAGATAAAACCATATCATTTTTTTTACTATAAAGATATATAGAATCTATAAATTCATCATTACGAGTTATAATGCTTCTTAAACTTAGTACAGAATTTATAATTACTTCGGAATCATACCTTACGAATGAATTAAAGAAATAGATAATATCATTATATAGGTAATTATCACAAGTAATATCAAAATATATTTTATTTGCTTTATATAAAACATTTTCTTTAATTTTATTTTCAATGTTTAGTAGCATGTTTAAACTAATCTTTTTAAGCTTTTCATTGAATCTTGATGAGAAATATAAAGAAGAAAAAATACCAACTATTGAAGTACTAAACATGATAAGTATGATAAAATAAACCAAAAGTGTCTTACAGATATTTCCATATCTGTATTGAATAAAACTTTTATTCATGACATTATCACCTACACTTAGATTTAATACTCTACACTGGGTCTTTAGGATTTTATTAATATAGACTTAACATCACCTTTAATCTTTCGCTTTTTCATTAATTACATTGCTTTTTTACCAATTATATTATATTATAATGAGAGAAATGTTTCAACTATTCTCTTTTGATAAATCTGAAAAGTTGCTATAAGAAAAATAAAAAAGCATAATATAAAAAAACAGCACAAACATTTCCAAATATTGCTATTATCGTTTTGTTATCAAGTATAAAAATACCAATATTAATAATTTTATCTAAATATGAGCAGCACAAAATAGGCATACACTTTGCATACCTTTAAAAATTCTTTGTAACAAAACGAATTAATATTAACTTTAGTCTTTAAATTTAAGTCTTAAATAATTAACAGTTCTAGCAGTTCATTCGTATTCTATATTTTTGTTCCACCCCAAGAATATCTAGTATTTCCCATATATCAAATAATGCGTA
>JABUEW010000068.1 GCA_013314855.1 Bacillota bacterium
CTCCCCCAAGTCTACTATACAATACTAATCTTGTACGTGTCCAACTCGGTTTTGCGAAAATATTTTTTTGCTACTCTCTATAACTCTTGTTTTCTCTTTCTTTTAAATTCGTGCTTCATCTCTGTCCATAAGGCAAAAATCTGTTTTGTTGATTTGTTGGAAATATTATGGTAGAATTACTCTGACAGATTGTTCAAATACCAAGAGGTGTTTTATTTTTCTGTTATTAAGGAGCGTTGACTTATGGAAAGACTGCCGGTAATAATGGTCTATGATAATCTGGATAAAGAGGTTATTGAGCGCCTTTTTAAAAGCAACCCTATTCCTGAAGGATTTTACATCAGGAATTACAGAAGAGGGGAAGAGAACCTGTGGGCGGAAATTGAAACTGCTGCAGGGGAATTTGAAACGGAAGAGAAGGCCCTTGAACATTTTCAAAAGGAATTTGGACCATACTTGAATGAAATGGAAAAACGGTGCTTTTTCATTGTACATAAAGAAAGTGGCAGGGCTGTTGGTACTACCACCGCCTGGTATAATGACAACTTTAAAAGAGAAAGATATGGCCGTATCCATTGGGTAGGAGTGCACCCGGATTTCCAAGGAAAAAAGCTGGCAAAGCCCTTGTTGGCAGCTGCAATGATGTACCTTGCAGAACATCATTGCAAGGCATATCTTACATCCCAGACTACAAGTTATAAAGCTATAAACATGTATTTAGACTTTGGTTTTAAGCCTGAAATAATGAGTGATGAATGTAAAAGGGCATGGAATCTTCTTGAGAAGATTCTGGGTCGTACGATATGATCTCTTGTCGGTAGCAACGGATTGTGATAAAATTCTGAAGGTATAATACCATTTTATGGATGGAGGTAGAATTATGGCAGCACTTTTTGAAATGCCGTTAAACGAATTAAAGCAATATATGGGTACAAATCCCTGTCCTGCTGATTTTGATGAATATTGGGAAAGAGCCCTTGGTGAAATGAATGCCTTGGATCCGGAGGTAGAACTAATCCCTGCACAATTCCAGGTTCCTTTTGCAGAGTGCTTTGACCTTTATTTTACGGGTGTTAAGGGAGCAAGAATTCATGCCAAATATCTCAGACCTAAAAACACCGCAGGAAAACACCCTGCAATACTTCAGTTCCATGGATATACGGGATACTGCGGAGATTGGCAAAGTAAACTGGGTTATGTTGCGGCAGGTTTTTCTGTTGCAGCCCTGGATTGCAGGGGACAAGGGGGATTATCCGAAGATGTAGGCGGAGTAAAGGGGAACACACATCACGGCCATATTATAAGAGGGTTGGATGATCCGGACCCTGATAATCTACTCTTCAGGCAAATCTATCTTGATACCGCTCAATTGGCCAAAATTGTAATGTCTTTCCCTGAGGTTGACGAAAACAGGGTTGGTGCTATGGGGGGATCCCAGGGAGGAGGGCTTACTCTTGCATGCAGTGCACTGGAACCACGTATAAAAAGATTAGCACCTGTATTTCCGTTTCTATGTGACTATAAGCGGGTGTGGGATATGGATTTGGCAAAGGATGCATATGCTGAAATTAAGACATACTTCAGGCTTTTTGATCCCAGGCATGAACGGGAAGATGAAATTTTTACAAAGCTAGGGTATATTGATGTGCAGTTTTTAGCAAAGAGAATACAGGGTGAGGTACTAATGGGTACTGGTCTTCAGGATACAATATGTCCTCCATCAACCCAATTTGCCGCTTATAACAAGATAAAGTCGAAAAAGCGGATGGTAATATATCCTGATTTCGGGCATGAAGGTTTGCCAGGTTTCGATGACATGGTATATAGTTTTATGATAGGACTGTGATTTCTTAAAGTATAGGAATTTATAAATATTCTAAAAAAATTCCTATACTGGGGTTTGGAAAGGGGATTCCCCTTTCCCGTTTTAAGGAGGGTGCTTAAGGATTCTGCAATAAATATGATAAGGCAGAATCCGTCGAAGGGAACCATAGGGTTCCCTAGCGAACAAGAAAATTTGCTTCGATTTTCAAGTCATGAGCGAAGCGAATTTTCTTGTTTCTAACATAATGTATACATACTGTAAGTGAAGAAAAATGAAAACAGCAAAAGAAGATTACCTTTTGCTGTCTTTATTTGTAGACTCTTGCCCATTATGCCCTAGCAATCCACCTCAATTATTTCCGCATGATATTCTTGTAATGGTTTTACCGTATCGCCATCGTAGGAGTTTTCCCGGTAGGCTGCAATTCCTTTTGCACTTGCAAGGGCGGCAGCTAAAGTGGTTATATAAGGTACTTTATATCTTATTGCCGCCTTTCTTATATATGAATCGTCAAATTGGCTGCGCTTACCCAGAGGTGTATTTATTACAAGCTGTATTTCCTTGTTCATAATACTGTCAATAATATTAGGTCTGCCTTCAAATAACTTGTTTATAACTTCAGCCTCAATACCGTTTTCGGCAAGAAAACGCTGTGTGCCTCGTGTTGCTTTAATCTTAAAGCCCAACTCATAAAATCTTTTTGCAACATCCAGAACAGCCGGCTTATCCTGTTCTGCAACGCTTATCAGCACCGTACCTTCCACAGGAAGTGATACCTGGGTTGCTTCCTGGGATTTGAAAAATGCAATTCCGAAGTATTTGGATAGTCCCAATACCTCACCTGTTGAGCGCATTTCAGGTCCTAATACCGGATCTACTTCAGGAAACATATTAAAGGGAAATACTGCTTCTTTTACACCATAGTGGGGAATAATCCTAGGTTTGATATCCAGAGATACCGGTTTGTCGCCAATTTCATTTCTTACCATAATTTCTGTTGCAATTCTTGCCATCTGTACATTACATACCTTGGAAACCAAAGGCACGGTCCTGGAAGCCCTGGGGTTTGCTTCCAACACATATACTTTATCTTCTGCTATTGCATACTGAACATTTATTAGTCCTACAACATTGAGCTTTTCTGCGATCATCCTGGTATATTCGTTTATTGTTTTTAAATGTTTTTCCGGAATAGTTACAGGGGGAAGTACACACGCAGAATCACCCGAATGTATTCCTGCAAGCTCTATATGCTCCATTACAGCAGGCACATAGGCATTAACACCGTCGGATATGGCATCTGCTTCAGCTTCTATTGCATTTTCAAGGAATTTATCTATGAGTATTGGACGCTCAGGGGTTATATCCACTGCAGCTTCTACATACTGTTTTAGCATCTCTTCATCGTATACGACTTCCATACCTCTTCCGCCTAATACATATGAGGGGCGAACCATCAAGGGATAGCCTATCTGTTTTGCTATTTCCAAAGCTTCTCCCAAATTACTTGCCATACCCGAGGCAGGCATAGGTATATTGAGCTTTTCCATAATGCGCCTGAACCTGTCCCTATCTTCGGCAACATCTATAACATCGGGTTGTGTTCCCAGTATGCGGACTCCTTCGGATGCAAGCTCAGCCGCAATATTTAACGGTGTCTGGCCGCCAAACTGAACTATTACACCGAGGGGTTTTTCTTTATTGTAAATATTCAATACATCTTCTGTAGTCAGAGGCTCAAAGTACAATTTGTCAGAAGTATCGTAGTCTGTAGAAACTGTTTCAGGATTACAGTTTACAATGATTGTCTCAAGTCCCATATCACGTATTGCAAAAGCAGCATGAACACAACAATAATCGAATTCGATACCCTGGCCGATACGGTTTGGTCCTCCACCAAGTACCATTACTTTTTGCCTGTTGCTAATAGGGTTCTTATCGGTACCATTGTATGTTGAATAATAGTAGGCTGCATCTTCTACACCGCTTACGGGTATTGGCTCCCAGGTTCCTGTTAGTCCAAGGGATAGACGATGTTCCCTGGCTTCTTTTTCAGAGATTCCTAAAAGTTTTGCAAGGTAGCGATCCGCAAAACCATCTTTTTTTGCCTGGATAAATAATTCGTCCGGCAAGGGGAAACTTTTTTTATTACCGGTTCTATGCTTAATTATTTCTTCCTCTAGCATAACCAGCTCTTTCATCTGTTCAATAAACCAGGGTTTTATATGAGTAAGACGGTAGATTTCTTCAATGGAAGCGCCTTTACGAAGGGCTTCATATATTATAAACTGCCTTTCACTTGTTACTTCATGGAGAAGCTCTAATAGTTCATTTAAAGATTTATGCTGGTAATTTTTAGCAAAACCTAACCCATAACGACCTATTTCAAGGGAACGAATGGCTTTCTGAAAGGCTTCTTTAAAATTTTTACCAATACTCATTACCTCACCCACAGATCTCATTTGTGTTCCTAATTTATCATGGGAGTCCTTAAATTTCTCAAAAGCCCACCTTGGAAATTTAACAACAACATAATCCCCGGAAGGAGTATATTTTTCTAAGGTGCCATCTCTCCAATAAGGTATTTCGTCAAGAGTTAATCCTACTGCCAACATAGTAGATATTGCAGCAATTGGGAAGCCTGTTGCTTTAGAAGCAAGTGCTGACGACCGTGATGTTCGTGGGTTAATTTCAATAACAACCACTCTTCCTGTTTTCGGGTCGTGGGCAAATTGAATATTAGTACCTCCAATTACCTGAATAGCTTCCACAATTTTAAAAGCATATTTTTGAAGTCTGCTTTGAAGTTCCTGGCTAATGGTTAACATGGGAGCTACACAAAAAGAATCCCCTGTATGAACTCCCATGGGGTCAACATTTTCAATGAAACAAACTGTAATCATCTGGTTTTTTGAATCCCGTACAACCTCAAGTTCCAATTCCTCCCAGCCTTCTAAATATTCTTCAATAAGCACTTGGCCTACTATACTTGCTGCTATACCCCGGCTTGCTATTGTCCTTAGTTCCTCAATGTTATAAGCCCGGCCTCCTCCTGTACCCCCAAGGGTATATGCCGGCCGCACAACTACAGGAAAGCCTAATTCCATAGCAATATTTTCCGCTTCTTCTACGCTGTAGGCTGCTCTGCTACGAGGCATTTCAATACCTAACTGGTCCATTGTTTTCTTAAAGGCTGTCCTGTCTTCACCCCGTTCAATTGCATCGAGCTTCACACCGATCACTTCTACACCGTATTTATCAAGAACTCCGGCTTTTGCAAGTTCTGAACATAAATTAAGACCGGATTGCCCTCCCAGATTGGGTAATAAAGCATCCGGCCTTTCTGTTGCGATTATATCAGTAAGTCGTTTTACATTAAGAGGTTCTATATATGTCTTATCCGCCATACCAGGATCTGTCATAATAGTCGCAGGATTGGAGTTAACTAAAACAATCTCATATCCCAGTTTGCGAAGAGCTTTACATGCCTGGGTCCCTGAATAATCAAATTCACAAGCCTGCCCTATAATTATGGGACCTGAACCTATAATCATAATTTTTTTAATGTCTGTACGTTTTGGCATATTAAATTATCCCTCGCTTTATATTAAATTTTGTTATATTGATTTTGGGCAGTGTTTTACATCCATAATTCAATTACAATATCTTATGGGTTTAATCTCTGCTTATGTTGCTTGAAATCCTGCCCGCAATATTATAACTAATCATTTTGAAAAATGCAATTACTATTTTTGAAATCCAGCTGAAAAGTTGCTATAAGAAAAATAAAAAAGCATAATATAAAAAAACAGCAGTTTAGGGTTTTGTAGAATTTTAAACTTTTTTATTCATGATTTTCCTGTATTCACTGGGAGAATACCCGGTATTTTTTTTAAAGTACCTGCTGAAATAATACTGGTCACAGTACCCCAGAGATGAGGCTATTTCTTTTATGCTAAGGTTTTTATCATTAAGCAAGGAGATAGCCTTTTCTATCTTGAATTCATTAATATATTGGAAGAGCGTTTTTTTTGTTACTGATTTAAATATGGCACAAAGATAATGCTCGCTTACCGCAATTTTTTGAGATATTTCCTTTACAGTGAGGTTTTTTGTAATATTTCGTTCTATGAATTCCATAATTTCCTTGACAACATCATGCATCCAAAGCTCTTTTTCAACACTGGTATCTGAAGTATTACTATCGGTAATATCCTTAAGATTTCTCATTATACCGATAACTAACTGGTAAGTATATGCTTTAACCATATTTATAGAACCAAATTTTTTTTCGTTGTGCTCCAATAAAATCAGGTCAAGAAGATATTTATGCATGACCATATTACAAGAAATATCCCTTCCCAGGAATGTGCGATAGCCATCACTGCTGTCCTTGCCTGATATATGGGTAATTACACGACCATAACCGAACGAAGACCAAATACCAAGATAGCTTGTATCTTTTATAGGTATCTCGCTATGTAAAGTTTGCGGTGCTATAATACACATATTTCCACGTTCCAGCCTTATTATATCTTTTTCAACACACATATTACAAACCCCATCAAGTACTATAAAAAACTCAAAGAAGTCATGACTCTGGCACTCATAAAAGCTCTCAAAATTATCCGGTATACAATCTTTTTTATTCCACTGGCAGGACTTATTGCTCTTTTTAGTGCAAACAGTAAGCCATTCTGTGTCAAAATTTGCTTCTATAGTTTTTACAGCTTGTTCCATGTGATCAAGAATGGTGAATTTTCTGGAGTATACTTTTTCCAAAGTCTACTTCCTCCCTACGTAAATTTTATTCAAAAAACACATCAAATAATTTTAAAATGTTCATTTATTATCTATGATAATGCTTATATAATGTTTATAGTAATTATATCATAATATCATAAATGTGAGGAGGACTAAATGGTACTATGAGTAAATTAGCTATTTTAGGGGGAAAACCAATAGGTAAAATTAATATACCGAGGTGGCCTTTTTTTACTCAAGAAGATGTAAATGCTGTAGCTAAAGCAGTATCAAGTGGTATCTGGGGATTTCGTGGTCCTTACGAGAAAGAATTCGAATCGGCATTTGCATCTTTTTGTAAAACAGCGTTCAGTATAGCGGTAACCAATGGCACACATTCTCTAAGGTTGGCTCTTGAAGCATTAAATATTGGTCCCGGTGATGAGGTGTTAGTACCCGGACTTACGTGGCAGGCTACAGCTGCTGCAGTACTTGATGTAAATGCTATTCCTGTTCTGGTTGATATTGATCCTGAAACATATACGATAGATATCAATAAGGCTGAACAGGCTATTACTTCAAGAACCAAATGCATAATTCCAGTGCACCTTTATGGTAGAATGGCTGATATGGATGGAATTATGAAGCTTGCTTCAAAGTACAAACTTTTTGTGATAGAAGATTGTGCTCATCAGCATGGAGCAGAATGGAACGGAAAGAGAGCTGGAAGCATAGGCGATGTAGGTTCTTTCAGTCTCCAGTCCACAAAAATACTTAATTGTGGTGAAGGAGGTGTCCTAACTACGAATAACAGTTATATGAAGGATTTACTACAATCCTTGAAAAACTGTGGAAGACGTGAAAGCGAAGGAGCACCTACTATGCAAAGCGGGAACTATAGGATGACGGAATTCCAGGCTGCTTTATTGCTAGTCCAGCTTTCAAGACTTGATGAGCAAAACGCTATAAGGGATGATAACGCAAAATATCTTGAAAAGCGCATTTCTCAAATCCCAGGGATAAAACCCATGTATAGGAATCCTGCCATTAATATACAGGCGTATTATAATTGGACTTTCAGATATTATGCTGAAGAGTGGGATAATATTCCAAGAGAAAGGTTTTTTGCTGCTTTAAGTGCGGAACTAGAGGGAGCAGTAACTCCAGGAACTACATACGAACCTTTAAATGATTCTCCATTATATCGTCCATTTTCAAAGAAAACTCATAAACTTGATGAAGAATATTTCAAAGCTATAAATCCACAACGATTTGAACTTCCCGAATGCAAAAAGGCATATAGCAAAGAAGCTGTAAACTTTTTTCATACACTTTTATTAATGAAGAGAGAAGATTGTGCCAAATTTGCTGATGCAATCGAAAAAATATGGGATAATAGGGATGAACTTAAAGGATGATGATTATTTGCAGAGCTTTAGGCAACCAAAGGAGGTGTTTTTTTTGCGTTTTATTGATGTAAATTGTATGATCGGAGAATGGGGATTTGGTAACCTTTACTTCAAAACTGCCGAACAACTTATAGATAAAATGGATATGTTGGGTATTGATAAAGCGCTTGTATTTGATTCAAAATCGTGGTTATGCGATATAGAAACAGGGAATAAGGCAATTGTACAGTCAGTTAAACATTACGACAGGCTGCTTCCGGTTATTACATTAACACCACTTATTGAGCAGGAGTTCGGTAGCAAGGGTAAACTGCTTGATTTTATGAAAAAAAATAACATAAAAGCAGTACGCTTATTTCCTTTTGATCAAAACTACACTTTATATTTATGGAATGTCAAAAAACTATTCCAAATGTTAAATGAAATCAAGATACCTGTATTAATAGAATGTAGAGAAATGAGAGGCACAATTAATCCTTGGTTTAACCAAATATACGAAATTGCAAAAGAATTTCCAAATGTGCCTATTATTCTTCTTACAATAGGATATAGAAGTTTGAGAATTCTATATGAGCTATTTGAGGAATGCATGAATATTTTTATAGATACCAGCACGTTTATAACATATCATGGTTTAGAAGAGGTAGTAAAACTTTATGGTTCAGAAAGAATTCTGTTTGGGACACGGATGCCTTTTATTGAAGGAGGAGTATCTGTAGGCCGAATAATTTATGCTGATATCAGTCAGGAGGATAAAGACAACATAGCACAAAGAAATATAATCAGGTTGATGGAAAATTGTACCCTTAATAACATAACAACTGAGGGGGAAGTGTAACATGAATAGGAATATTTTAAAAAGAGCCTTAACTGGAGAAAAATTTAGAAATATTTTTATCGCTGACTGTCACTGCCATATGGGTACATGGTATGACTTTTATTTCCCAAAAGCTGGTATCGATGAAATGATTATTGATGCTGATAATATGTGTATCGATGAAATATATATATCACCTCATGCTGCAATGTCCTGTGATTATAAACTTGGAAATATACAGATTAAAGAAGCAATAGGTAAATATCCCGAAAAGGTTTATGGATACCTTACCCTCAATCCCAACAATCCGGAAGAAATTGATGACCAGTTTGAAAAATATTATAAAATAAAGAATTTTGTAGGAGTTAAGCTACATCCTGGGTTGCACAATTATCCAATAACAGGAGAAAACTATATTGCTGTATTTGATAAATTAAAAGAGCTTGGAGGCTTTGTACTTACACATTCATGGGATGATGACAGAAACTGTAGTATAGATATGTGTGAACAGATTGTTAAAGCTTATCCTGAAGTGGCATTAATTCTTGGGCATGCTGGGGGGGTTTATAGCGGAGTTAAAAAGTCTATTAAACTAGTTAATACATATGAGAATGTATATATGGATACTTCGGGATTTGAATACTCGAATATATGGATTGAGGATATTGTAAAAAATACAAATCATGAGAAAATAGTATATGGTTCCGACTTTCCGTTCCATGATATGAGAGGAGGCTTGTCCAGAATACTTTTTGCCGATATTGATGATAAGGTAAAAGTTGATATCCTGGGAAAAAATTTTAAGGTATTGATAAGTAAATACCCTAAAAAAGTGTAGGTAATTAACAGTATATATTCTTTAATTCTTTTAGAATCCCTTTTGATTCTAAAAACTTTAAAAATGCACCTATAAATGGCCATTTAGTTTCTAATGCCACATCAATTTTCTTTTCCTTCAATGCTTTCTCCACTTTTTTTCTGTTTTCTACCACGTTTCAAGACTCATTTTCTTATAGCAACTTTTAAGTTTGAAATCTTAAAATATCTATTGGCAAAAAAAGTTTGTAAAATAGTTTCAAAAAAATATAAAAAAATATTGACAATAATTTTCAAACATCATATAATAGTAATAAGAAAGGAGATGATTAATATTTTATAAATATTCAAGCTATTCTGTATAGTATTTTAAGAGGTTTAAAATCAGATTCTGCAATTCTAGAAAGAATTATTAATAGACTAAATGATGAGGTATACATATGCGGATCATTGTTAGTAATAAAAATATTGAAATGTCATTTGATGAATATACAGGTGAAATACGGGAGCTTACATATTTAGAGACAGGAGAAAATGTACTCAAGAATTATATTTGGGAACGCAGAACTCCATTTGTTCTTTCAGTATGTCGATCAAATGGGGAAAAGAGATCAATTACTGTTCCTCAATATAATGATATTGCTGAAGATGAGCTTCTTAAACCTAGTTTTGATATGATAGAAGATGAAAATGGAACAAAAGTACTGAAAATTAATTATAAATATTTGAGAGATGAAAGCAACAGGGTAAATATCAGTGTAGAAACAAATGTATCTCTCGCTTCTAATGAGTATGAAAGTTTATGGACAATTGAGATTCTGAACAACGAACCAGGTTATATAATAGAAGATGTATGGTTTCCATTTATTTCTGGAGTTTATTTAGGTGATACATGGGAAGATGATACACTGATTTTCCCATCATGGAGCGCCATCAAGGTGCCAAATCCAACAGCTGCATTATCTTTACCTCCTGTTCATATAGGGTGGAGGTGGCATGATTATAACTATGAATATAGAATGGAAATGAGTGTTCCAACTACAAGAAAAAGTGATGGTTCATATTGCTTACAAACATTTCATAGTGGAAGTGCCTCCATGAATTGGATGTCATATTATGGTAATGAGTTTGGTATGTATATGGCATCGTACCAGGATGACTTCAAAGTTACTACTTTGAGTGCTGAAACTTTCGGTAATCAACGACCGGGTATGGGATTCAGTTTTGCGGTACATCCATATATAGAAAGCGGTAATAGGTGGAAGTCTAAAACATATGGAATCGCTCTTCACCCTGGTGACTGGCATTGGGGTGCAGATAAATATCGTGAGTGGAGAAATAGTGTATTCAACGGTATTAAGCACAAGGCACCGGATTGGTTTGACAAAAGTGCAGGACTTATTGCACATTATGACTTTAAGTATCAACATCAGTTTATGAAACCGGTACATAAGTATTCGGATATAAGCAGATTATATGATGAAGCTCAGAAATTAAGCATAAATCATCTTCTAATTAGTGGTTGGCATAAGGATGGATTTGATAAAGGGTTTCCGATGTATCGTTATGAGCCTGAACTTGGTACTGAGAAGGAATTTTCAGAGCAGGTAAGAAGTATTATCAATAAAGGAGGGCATGTATCTTTTTACGTTAATTCAAGACTATTTAACAGAAAATATATTAAAGATCTGCCTGATGTGTGGGAAAATGGTTTAGCAATAAAAAAAGATAATGAAGCACATAATGAAAATTACGGTAGTGAAAAATTCTCTGTTATGTGTTCATCAGCAAGGGTATGGCAGGAACACCTTATGAATACAGTTAAATATCTTATTGAAGAAATTGGTGGTGATGGTGTATATTTGGATCAACTTAATTGTGCTAGTCCTGTGATGTGTTTTGATAAAAACCATGGACATGAACATGATGATTGGAATAAGGGTTATAATAAGCTGCTTGATGATATTAATGCATATTTTTATGAGAATAATGAAAATTCACTTAGCATAATATGTGAAGGCGCTTCAGATATACATGGTTGTAAAATGAGTGGTCAGTTGATATCAACATTTTTTAGTGATATGTATGGGGCGTTTCCTGAAGCATATAGATACACATTTCCTGAAGAAACACTAGTTGATATGATATATCCATCTCGAGGAAGGCAGATTATGAGACCTGTACATGTATCACAAAATGCGTATAATATATTAGACAGAGCATTTTTAACGGGGTGTTATTTCTGGATATATGATCTTGAAGAAGAGAATACTTTTAAATCAGACCCTGCAATGATGGAATATCTTAAAGATGTTATAAAATTAAGAAAATTTTGGCTGGAAACGTTTGGCAAAGGCATTTACCGTGATGATAGAGGAATTATTAGTAGTACTGAAAATATAACTGCTAAAACATATGTACTTAATAACAATGACTTACTAATTGCAGTTTTAAATAAAAACGAAGATGAAGTGTGTGAGTTAGTATTAGATACAAATGGGAGAAAGATAAGTATATGTTCAATTTATCAGCTTGGAGGTACTACTGCGAAACTTTCACCTGAATTTGAAAATGAATATACCGTAATCAAGACCAAAACAAAACGTCTTGCGTTAATTCATCTTGCTTTTTAAAAACATTCGATGGGGTGTTTCTTATGATAAGAAAACTGACAGAAACTGATATTAAGAAATATGTTTTCCGAAAAGCAAAGCTTATTACTAGGAATTATCAGCTATACTTGATTTTTTTGCCAGTATTGCTTTATTACATAATATTTCATTATGCACCAATGTATGGAATACAGATTGCATTTAAAAGGTTCTCAGGTGCGTTAGGTATATGGGGAAGTAAATGGGTTGGGTTTGATAATTTTATTAGATTCTTTAACAGTAATTATTGTTACCAGATTATATGGAATACGTTCAGTTTGAGTTTATACTCAATGGCTGTTTGCTTTCCAGTTCCAATAATATTAGCGCTTATGCTTAATGAGGTAAAAAATAGTAAGTTTAAAAAAACTGTACAGACTGTAACCTACGCACCTCATTTTATTTCAACTGTTGTAATGGCTGGGATGATAATCCTGTTTTTGTCACCACAAAGTGGAATAATTAATAAAGTTATTGAGTTTATGGGAAAAGAACCAATAAATTTTATGTATGAAGCTAAATATTTTAAAACAATTTATGTATTTTCCGGTTTATGGCAGAATGCAGGGTGGTCATCAATTATATATCTTTCTGCGCTCTCTACTATAGACCCTCAGCAACATGAAGCAGCAATTATTGACGGGGCTAAGCGATTACAGAGGATCTGGCATATTAACTTACCTGGAATTCTCCCCACTATAACAATTATGTTGATTCTTTCATTCGGTGGGTTAATGAATGTAGGGTTTGAGAAAGTATTTCTTCTTACTAATTCTTTAAACAGGTCATCTGCTGATGTAATATCCACGTTTGTTTACAGGGTGGGATTAATTAACCATGACTTTTCATTTTCTACGGCTGTTGGATTATTTAATTCTGTAGTTAACCTTGTATTACTACTAATAGTCAACAGCATAACAGGAAGATTGAATCAAACTACATTATTTTAGAATACTTTTAAATATTTATGTTACTTAATAAGTAACTAAATGTTTTTTATCATAAATAGATTTGGAGGCAACGCAGAATGAAAAAATTGGTAAATGCGGATGATGTCATTTTTGATATAGTTAATTATACAATGCTTACAATTGTTTTGTTTATGATAATTTACCCGCTTTACTTTATTGTGATAGCATCAATAAGTTCACCATTGGATGTATTAAGTGGTAATGTAGTACTTTATCCTAAAAATACTACATTTGAAGCTTACAGACTTATATTTAAAGACAAAGATATATTAAGTGGTTATAAAAACACTCTATTTTATACTGTGTTAGGAACTTTTATTAATGTTATGATGACAATATTTGGAGCGTATCCGTTATCCAGAAAAGATTGGGTAGGCAGAAAATTCTTCACCCTGTTATTAACCTTCACAATGTTTTTCAGTGGCGGATTGATTCCTACATATATCTTGATCTCCAAATTAAAAATGATTGACACAATCTGGGCAATGTTAATCCCTGGTGCTGTTAGTTTTTGGAATATAATTATTGTTCGAACATATTTTACTTCAAGTATTCCTGATAGTCTTACAGAGGCTGCGTTTGTTGATGGCTGTACAAATCTGAAGCTGCTATTCAGGATTATTATACCTTTATCGAGACCTGTTATTGCCGTTATGGTTTTATTTTATGGTGTTGCACATTGGAATAGTTTTTTTTCTGCATTAATATACCTGAACAATAGAAAGCTGTTTCCGTTGCAGCTAATTTTAAGGGAGATCCTGATACAAAACAAATTTTCTGAAGAGATGTTAGTGGATGAAGAATCAATTTTAAAAAGGCAACTTATGGCCGAAAGCTTAAAGTATGGTCTTATTGTTGTAGCATCTGCTCCGGTTATAGCTATTTATCCTTTAATACAAAAACACTTTGTTAAAGGGATTATGGTTGGATCTATAAAAGGTTAATCTTATTGAACTTAACACAATTTTTACCGGATGATGATTGAATTATGATATATCAAAATCAGCCGGTAAAAATGTGATAAGAATATTAATATTAAATGAGGAGGAAGATGTTATGAATGGAAAAGTTTTAAAAATTTTTGTGTTATTATTAAGTATAATGATAACACTATCCCTTTTTGGGTGTACTTCAGTTAAGACTACTAAAGATGAAGAGGGATCTAAGCAACAAGTTCAGGAGCAAGAGAAGAAAGAAATAACTCTAAAATGTTTCGCAGTAGCTGGGCCGTATACAAAAGGTGATTTTAATGACCTGAAGATCTGGAAAGAATATGAAAAAATATCCGGTATTAAAGTCATTTTTGAATCAGCAATTTCTACAGCTGCTAGTGAAAAGGTAGGATTAATGTTTGCTTCTAATAATCTGCCTGACTTTTTCTTTAAGTACAGCATGAGTAAAACTGATCTTGCTAAATATTCTACCGAAGGATTAATAATAGCAATAGATCCATATCTTAAAGAATATGCTCCCAATTTCAGCAAGTATTTGGCAGAGGATCCTTCTATATCTAAAAACATAAGAATGACTGATGGGAAAATTTACTCATTTGCCTATCTTGTAACAGCAGCACCTGCAAGAATTTCTCCAAAACTGTTTGTTAATAATGAATGGTTGAAGAAATCAGGAGTTAATATGCCAAGGACAACCGACGACCTGTATAATGCACTTATAGCGTTTAGAGATAGTGACTTTAATGGCAATGGTAAAAAAGATGAAATAGGGGTGTCGGGTGAATATACTATCCAGGTTTACAGAGCTTTTTATGGAGCTTTTGGTTTAATGACCAGGGGTGCTGCACAAGATAAATGGGATATCGATGAGGAGAAAAATGAATTAAGATTTATTCCTACAAGTGATAGATATAAAGAATATCTACAGTATCTAAATAAGTTATATACGGAAAAATTGTTAGATCAGGAAATCTTTACAATAGATATAGCTAAATTTACTGCTAAAGCACAACAAAAACAGGTAGGATTTGCTTTTATTCATAACAACAACTATTTAGGTGATTATAAAGATGATTATATAACTTTACCTGCACCGCTGATAGGACCGCATGGTGATCAACTGTATTCAGCAAGAACAATTCCGGTTGCCGGTCTTACTGCGCAAATAACAAATGTCAATAAATATCCGGCTGAGACTGTAAAATGGATTGATTATTTTTATTCAGAGGATGGAATAAGGTTGTACTTTATGGGCATTGAAGGTGAAACCTACTATATTGATGAAAATGGCAATCCCCAATTCACAGATTACGTAACAAAGAATCCTGATGGATTGAATATGGAAGAGGCGCTTGGACGTTATGTTGCATGGAGCGGTGGTGGCAATCCCTCGGTAGCTGACGACAAACACTTTGGCAATCACCTTATTCCCAAAATTACTGTAGATGGGGCAAATGCCTTAATACCATATACTCCTAAGGAAATATGGGGCTCTTTCACTTATACGCCTGAGGAATCAACACAATTATCCGTGCTTCAACAGGATATAGATACATATGTAGATGATATGAGGGCAAAGTTTATTACGGGTGAGGTAAGCTTTGATACGTGGAATGCATATGTAGCTAATATTGAAAAAATGGGATTAAGTGAATATAGAAAAATAGTTCAGACAGCTTTAGATAGGTACAACCAATTTGATTAATTGTAAAAGTTTGACAAATTTTCAAGAGAAGAAATATATATTTCTTCTCTTGAAATGAAATATTAACATGAAAAAATAAAAAAAGGAGCGAATTTGTGGATACTGAAATTATTGTAACCGAAGAACTAAATCCGCGGTCAAAAAATATAGATATATCTTCGACTGAAGAGATCTTGAAGATTATTAATGATGAAGATAAAACAGTTGCATATGCTGTAGAAAGCCAGATTCCGAAGATTAAAGAGGCAGTTGACATTATCTTTAAAAGACTTAAAGGAAGTGGAAGATTGTTCTATGTAGGGTGTGGGACTAGCGGAAGGATAGGAATATTGGATGCTTCTGAATGTCCACCAACTTATGGAACAAATCCGGAGATGGTTCAAGGAATTATAGCTGGAGGACAAGCAGCTATTATTACAGCTATTGAAGGTATTGAAGATGATTATGATAGTGGTGTTTTTGATATATCGGAAAAGAATATAACACAGGAGGATGTAGTGATAGGCATTACGGCAAGTGGTAGAGCACCTTATGTTATAGGTGCATTGGAGTATGCAAGAAAATGTGGTGCTGCTACTATTGGAATATCAAATACGAAAAATCCTTTGTTAAGTAGGTATTCTGACGTTTCAATTGAAGCTGTAGTAGGACCTGAAGTAATTATGGGTTCAACAAGGATGAAAGCCGGAACTGCCCAAAAAATGATTTTAAATATGATATCGACAGCAGTAATGATAAAACTAGGTAAGGTATATCAGAATCTTATGGTTGACCTACAACCAAATAATAAAAAATTGAAAGAACGTGCAGTGAGAATCGTAATGCTTGCAACTAATGAACCGAGAGAAGTTGCGGAAAAGTATTTAGAAGCTTCACATGGAAAACCCAAAGTTGCAATAGTTGCGATTCTAGGTAAGGTAGAACCCGAAGTAGCTCTGGAATATTTAAATAAATCTGACGGTTTTGTAAGAAGAGCTGTAGAAATGGCAAAAATGATGCATGGATAAATAAAAAAATATGTAAAGGTATAAAGCTACATATACTGGAAGTATTATTAAAAATAGTGTATTATATTTGTATAGAGATGGATGGAGGCAAAATGACTGGGGTATTATTGAGAATAAAAGAAAAATTTGAATATTTAAGTCCGTCGGAAAAGAAAATAGCATGTTATATACTTGATAATCCTGATGAAGTTGTGGGGCTGTCAATAACTGAGCTTGCAGAAAGAGTGGGAACAAGTAAAGCAGGTATTATAAGGTTTTGTAAAAGTATTAATTATAATGGCTATAGAGATTTTGCTTTAAATTATGCAAGTCAAATAGCTGTTTCGAAAAATAATGAAGAAATTGAATATACCGATATTCAAGTAGGAGATAAAATTGAGACAATTATTAGAAATGTATGCTTGAATAATAAGAAGGCTATAGATGATAGTTATTCAGTTTTGGATTATTCTGAGGTGGAAAAGGCTGTAAAATGCATTATAGCTGCAAAACATATAAATATTTATGGTGTTGGAGCTTCATATATTGTGGCTATGGATGCGCAGCAGAAATTTTTGCGTATAAATAAATATTGCACAGCATATGCAGATTCACACTTACAAATGACTGCAGCTGCAAACACTTCTGCCGGTGACGTTGCAATAGGAATATCCTGGAGCGGCGAAACAAAGGAAACTATTGAAGCTTCAAGATTATCAAAAAAGAATGGTGCGACTCTTATAGCTATAACAAAGTATGGCAAAAGTCATCTTGCGGATATAGCTGATATTAAACTTATGCTGGTGGCGCCTGAAACTTCAATCAGAAGTGGTGCTTTAAGCTCACGTATTGCACAGCTGAACATTATAGATATAATTTATTCTTGTGTTCTCAGTCAAGATTATTATAATGTGAAAAAATATCTTGAACAGACTCATAGGAATGTTAAATATAAAAAGTATTTAAATACCGATGATTCTAATAGGACATAGTGAAGAAATAACAGCGGTAAATAAGTAATGTGGGAGGAATTTCCGAAGTTAATAACAATTATCTGGCTATTCATTCATTACTTGCTTCTCAAAAATTTACTCCTACTATTGACAGAATTTGCAAAAGAAAGTATAATAATATTAGCTAATTTGACTAAATTAGCTAATATTATTATAGGCGGGGTGTAAATATGATCGTAAACTCGACTGAATTTCAAAATAATTTCGGCAAGTATCTAATGCTTGTTGCAAAAGAAGATGTAATTATTACAAAGAATGGACGGGAAGTAGCTAAATTAACTACAGTGGATTATAAACCTGGAAGAATCAACTATATGGACGGAGCAGTGTGCGAAGAAACAGCCAGATATTTTTTTAACAACAGGAAGGCAACTTATAAAGAGTTTCTGGAACTATCAAAGGACAGTCAATACAGATTTGAATTTATTGATGGTGAAATATACCTGTTGGCATCACCAAAAATTGCGCACCAGGTAGCTATGAAGGAAATATTTGCAACTTTTTGTAATTGGTTTGAGGGTAAAAAGTGTATTCCTATTACAGCACCTTATGACTTAACTCTTTGGAGGGATGAGGACAGGGATGAAACAGATGCCGAATCAAATAGTAAACCGGAAAGTAAATCAGATAGAAAATCCGATAGCGAATCAAATAGTGAGTCGGATATCGAGTCAAACAGGGAAGCAATTAGTGAATCAGATATTGAACAGAATATTGAACCAAATATTGTACAGCCTGACATCATGGTTATCTGCGACTTGGAAGAAAAACTAAATGATAATGACTATTATATGGGCGTACCTTCACTTGTAGTCGAGATAGTATCTGAAAGCACGCGAAGAAGGGATTATGTAAAAAAACTTGACCTATATATGTTATGTGGTGTTCAGGAATATTGGATAGTTAACCCCCTAAATAAGAGTGCTACTATTTACCTTTTTAAAGATAGAAACATTTGTGATACAGCAACTTTTAAAAAGGATGAAACAGCCAAATCATACATTTTTGATGGGTTGGCTGTAGAACTTGCCAGAGTTTTTAGGTAGAATTAAAATAGAATTAAAAAGAATTGCTTAAACTTAGATATATGTCTATTGCTTATGACACGGTATCAGGCTGGTGCATTTTTTGACATTTTTCACATAAAAACCTTCCGTATTTTCTCTGGCTGTATGTGGCTACCCCCTGTGTTATTCTTGTTCCGCACTTCTGACATAAATATTCGTCGCTTTTCTTTCTAAAGATATTTTTATCATCCGGTTGCTCAAACTGTTGTTTTTCTTTTTTCTTTACTTCAATTATTTTTGAGGCCTCTTCTCTTAGGATTTTATCCCAGCTCTCTATTTTCCTGTTAATAATAGCTGATATATTTTCTAGCGCCTTGCCTTCTTCAACATCCCTGTACAACATTTTAATAAATTTAAGCTGTTTGCTGCTGGCTTTTTCAGGTTGTAGCCATGTCATATCTTCTATATCTTGAGTAAACATTCTGGATGCGCCTGTGGCTTTTAGTACACCGTCAATATATGCCCTTTTAGCTGCCATTTTTACCAGTGTATTTTGTTGATCTGCGGGGTCAGGATTTATTATACGTACTTTTTCACCGTCATCCGAATCTACATATCTATATTTATATTTTACTTCATAAGAGTTTGCGCTTCCTATGCCAACAGATACAAGAGTTTTTGAATCACGATGTATTATAGGTATAGATACTGTATAGCTTAGTATACCTTTTTCAAAATCTTCAATGGAAGAAATGATCTTAGGTTCGCCGCTTGCAAAATGAAAAACCTGGCAAAGGAGGTCAGCACCTGGCTTTAAAAGCGTAGGCTTATCTGTTCCGGGTATTCTGTCAAAGTCTATTCCTTGTTGTAAAAGATTATTGAAGAGTTTATTAAATGTTTCTCTCATTTGTATAGCTTTTTCTATTTCAGCATCCAAATTTACAGGTGGTATTTCAGTTTTAACAACATTGGCATTCTTACCTATCCTGTTTATATTATCAATCCTGTCGTCATTATTAATGTTATTATCAATGTTACTATCAATGTTATTATCAATGCTGCCTTTGTCATTATTACTATTATTACCGTCAGTATGAGTAATATCATTTATTCCGGCATTTTCAGTTGAATTTAAATCTTCTTCCACTTTTTCCACCTCTTAAATGTATTGGTCTTAAATTTAGTTATGCCGGAATTAATATAAAAAATGTGTGGAAATTAAAGGTGCAAGTACTGTTATTGGATATTTTTCATAAAAAAAACAAACAATAAAAATGTAAACCAACCGGTAATAGATAACAGAGTAGCTTTAGTAACAAGCAAAATAGCATGATTAAAAGCAGGGGTATATAAAGATGAAAAAGGCAGCTTGCATATAGTTGATACTACGTGTACTCATATGCGTTGTGAATTACAATGGAACTCAGCTGAAAAAACCTGGGACTGTCCATGTCATGGTTCAAGATTTACTTATGATGGTGATATTGTTGAGGGACCTGCGTTAACGCCTATTGCAAAAATAACCGAGAACAATTAATGACCGATTTGAAATAATACGAAACGTTAATATCCGCTTGTTTACCTTGAAAACCTTGAAACAGGGATAATAAAAATATGTTGATATTATTTTTACAACAATGATATTGACATATTTTTTTATTTATGCTATTAATATTATTGTTTATAAAGTTTAACTTTACTAAACAAAAAGTTTAGCCAATAAAAACCTGATTCTGGGAGAAAATGGTATTATGAAGATTGGTGAAAAGATAAAGCAATTAAGAATTAAAACAGGTTTGACCCAGGAAGAACTTGCAAACAGGTGTGAGCTTACAAAGGGATTTATCTCGCAAGTAGAACGGGAACTTACGTCGCCCTCCATTGCTACCCTGATTGATATACTGGAATGCCTTGGTACAAACTTAAAAGATTTTTTCAATGATAATTTAGATGAAAAAGTTATATTTAAGAAAGAAGATGTGTTTACTAAACAGGACAATGAACTAAAATATATGATTAAGTGGCTTATACCCAATGCCCAAAAGAATACAATGGAACCAATATTAATGCATATTGAAGCAGGAGGAAGCTCTGATGAAGACGATCCACATGGTGGTGAGGAGTTTGGTTATGTGATATCGGGTAGTATAAATCTATACCTGGGTAACCGCAAGTATAGGGTCAAGAAGGAGGAAAGTTTTTATTTCAAACCAAATTTGGTCCATAGGATAGAAAATGCCGGAAAAAGTGAAGCGGTTGTCTTATGGATATCATCACCGCCAAGCTTTTAAGTCCGGTTAAAGAATAATCCGTGCATAGGGGGAGTCCAAATGTCAGAGCCAATTATCAGATTGGTTAATATATCAAAGGATTACAATGGAACTGAAGCATTGAAAAACATTAACTTATATATACGAAAAAATGAATTTCTTACCTTGCTTGGGCCAAGTGGCTGTGGAAAAACTACCACACTCCGTATTATTGGGGGATTCGAACAACCGAATACTGGCGAAGTATTTTTTGAAGGTAAAAATATTACCAATTTACCCCCATATAAAAGAAAGGTGAATACTGTATTTCAAAGGTATGCCCTTTTCCCTCATATGGATGTGACTGAAAATATTGCTTTTGGATTAAAAATAAAGAAAATGGATAAAAAGGTAATAAACAGAAAAGTAGGAGAAGTACTTGAACTGGTAAACCTTAAGGGGTTTGAAAAGAGAGAGGTAGATTCATTAAGCGGAGGACAACAGCAGAGGGTTGCAATAGCAAGGGCACTTGTAAATGAACCTGAAGTACTATTGCTTGACGAACCACTGGGAGCTCTGGACTTAAAACTAAGGAAGGATATGCAGGTTGAGTTGAAAAGAATTCAAAAAATCCTGGGTATTACATTTGTTTATGTAACCCACGACCAGGAAGAAGCTCTCAGCATGTCTGATACTGTTGTGGTAATGAAAGACGGTACAATACAACAGATAGGCACTCCTGAAATGATATACAATGAGCCTAAAAATGCTTTTGTTGCCGACTTTATAGGTGAGAGCAATATTGTGCCGGGGAAGATGATAAAGGACTATTTAGTGTATTTTGCAGGGCGGGAGTTTGAATGTGTTGATACAGGCTTTCACGAGAATGAGGAAGTTGATATAGTAGTAAGGCCTGAAGATATAAAATTAGTACCGGAAGAAGAAGGAATGCTCCGCGGGGAGGTTAAGTCCGTAACATTCAAAGGTGTACATTATGAAATGATGATTCAAAACAATGGAATAAGCTGGATGGTACACAGTACCCTTATGGAGCCCGTAGGCTCTAAAATAGGGTTCTGTATACTTCCTAATGATATACATATAATGAAAAAGGTGAACGGGAAATGAAAAAAAGCTGGTATGCTTATCCGTACCTGGTTTGGATGGCTATTTTTATAGTAATACCACTTTTGCTGTTGATATTTTATTGTTTTACTATTACTACTGATGAAGGAATAAGATTTACTTTAGAACATATAAGACGTCTATGGAACCCGATATATTTTATGGTATTTTTACGTTCCATAGGTCTTGCCCTTATTAGTACTATTATCTGCCTTTTAATAGGTTATCCCGTTGCTTTAATACTTGCAAGCAAGGAATTTAGTAAAAATAAGGTTTTGGCTTTACTTTTTGTAATTCCCATGTGGGTGAATTTTCTCCTGAGGACCTATGCCTGGATGACCTTATTGGAGAAAAACAGCATAATAAATGTAATCTTGCAATTTCTACACCTTCCCCAATTACAGCTGCTTTATACAGACCATGCAGTAGTACTAGGGATGGTTTATAATTTCCTACCATTTATGGTGCTGCCTATTTATTCTGTTTTAACTAAAATGGATAAAAGCATTATTGAAGCTGCCGAAGATTTGGGAGGAAACTACTTTATAGTATTAATAAAAATTATCATCCCTTTAAGCCTTCCGGGTGTAATATCCGGGGTTACAATGGTGTTTA
>JABUEW010000069.1 GCA_013314855.1 Bacillota bacterium
TGTTAATCCGACGAGGGATAAGCAAATCAACTGTATGAGCAAAATAATTACATTGATGTGCTATTAAATTTTATTCAAATTATTTTGCGAGTTTGATTTGCCCCGAAGTGAATTTACAGGCTCTAGAGGCCTGGAGCACCGTTTCCGGAATATAATGGGTCATGGGAAGAAAATGCGCCCAGTAGAGGAGAGGATATTTTCTTTTTCAATGATTTTTTGATATAATATAATTACCGATAAAATGAGTCTGGTTGAGGAGTTTCTTCTAAAACTGTGTTAGGAGGTCAAAGTTAGCATGATGGCAAAAGAAATTATAATAAAAAATAAGATAGGACTACAGTCAAAGACGGCAGCAGTTTTTATTCATAAAGCTACTAATTTTAAGTCAAATATATGGATAGAAAAGGACGAGAGAAAGGCGAATGCAAAAAGTCTTCTTGGTTTATTATCCCTTGGAATAGGAGTTGGTTCTAAGGTAATTCTTACTGCCGAGGGTGAAGATGAGGAATTAGCTATACAGGTGCTGGAAGGATATTTGACCTCAGAAATGGAAGAGGAATGAGGAATAATTATCTAAAGAAATTTATTTAAACAATATTATTGTTGAAGATTATTGTTGAAGGAGAGTGGAGTTGACCCAAAAGTCTTGAGAGATGTTTAATATTAATGAGGAATTGAAAAAACTGCCCGAAAAACCGGGCGTTTATATTATGAAAGATGAAAATGGGGACATAATTTATGTGGGAAAAGCTGTTAATTTAAGAAACCGCGTCAGGCAATATTTTCAATCTTTATCAGGACAGACACCAAAGGTGCAGGTGATGGTTTCCAAAATAAAAAGTTTTGAGTATATTGTTACTGATTCCGGGGTAGAGGCATTAATACTGGAGTGCAACCTGATTAAGAGGCATAAGCCTAAATTTAATATTTTGCTAAAGGATGATAAAAATTACCCATATATAAAAGTTACTGTTAATGAAGAATATCCCCGTATATTTATAACCAGAAAAATTGAAAAGGATGGGGCAAAATATTTTGGCCCCTATACAAGTGTAAGTGATGTGAGACGGATTGTTAATTTGTTAAAAAAAATATTTCCCGTAAAAAGTTGCAGCAAAAAATTGCCTGAAGGCATTGGAAAGGGAAGGCCATGTTTGAATTATTACATTAATCAATGTGTAGCTCCATGCCGGGGATTGATCAGTAAAGAGGAATATAATGTGCTTATAAAAGATATATGTAGTTTCCTGGGGGGAAGACAGGAGGAATTATTGGAAAAATTGGAAAAAGAGATGCTGGAAGCTTCCGAAAATATGGATTATGAAAGGGCTGCAGACCTCAGGGATAAAGTTTTCAGTATAAATAACATGTTCCAGCAACAAAGGGTGCTTTCTACATCATTGGAAGATGAGGATGTAGTGGCTTTAGCTAAAAAAGATAAGTATGCCTGTATACAGATATTCTTTGTAAGGGGTGGCAAGATCATAGGAAGAGAAAATTTTATATTTGATAATATTGAGGAAGATGACAGGGAACTTATGGGTTCCTTTATCAAGCAGTTTTATAATGCATCGAAGTTTATTCCTGGAGAAATACTTCTTCAATTGGAAATTGATGATATGGATTTAATTGAAAACTGGCTTGGGGAGAAAAGGGGTGAAAACGTTTATATAAAGGTCCCAAAAAGAGGAGAAAAATTTAAGCTTATAAATATGGTTTCCCAGAATGCGATGATTTACCTGGAGAATTTTCTCCAAACAGACAAAAAGGAAGGACAAATCCATAGAGATATATTAAAAAGCCTTGCCGGGTTATTGGAAATTGATGATATCCCCGCAAGAATAGAAGCATATGATGTTTCCAATATGGGCTTTACAGAAATTACAGGTTCAATAATTGTTTTTGAAAATGGACAGCCTTCACCGAAAAACTATCGCAGGTTCAGAATAAAATCTTTGGACAGAAACAACGACTATGCAGCCATGCAGGAAATGGTTTTTAGGAGGTTCAGGAGAGGAGAAGAATTTTTAATATTTCCTGACTTAATACTTGTAGATGGGGGAGTAGGCCATGTAAATGCAGTTATTGAAGTCTTAAAACAGTTGAAGGTAAACATCCCGGTATTTGGCATGGTAAAGGATGATGAGCATCGTACCAGGGGTTTGGTGTCACCCAATAGTGAGTATAATTTATCCGACAATCTGCCTTTATTGAGGTTTGTTACTTCAATTCAGAATGAGGTGCACAGGTTTGCAGTGGAATATAATAGAAAACTTAGAGAAAAAAGATACCGAAAATCCGTATTGGACAAGATACCCGGCATAGGGAGCAAACGGAAACGTGAGCTTATAAAACATTTTGGGTCAATAAATAAAATCAAGGCAGCAGAAGTTGATGAATTAATGGCTGTTGGGGGAATAAGCAAGAAAATAGCAGAAAACATATATAATTATTTTAGAAAACCATAAACCTTAATAGGAGTACGGCATTATGGCAATATTTGTAATTTCAGACCTTCATTTGGCCCTAGGGGTAAATAAACCAATGGATATGTTTGGAGACAGATGGATTAACTATATGGGGAGATTAAAAAAATCATGGGAGGATGTTGTTTCCGATGGTGATTACGTCATTATCCCCGGAGATATTTCTTGGGCTACTTACCTTGAACAAAGCTATGAAGATTTTAAATTTCTTAATGCTCTGCCGGGAAAAAAGATTATATTGAAAGGTAATCATGATTATTGGTGGACAACTTTAAGGAAACTTGAAACTTTTATGGAGAAAAACAATTTTTTTACAATAAAATTTTTACACAACAATTGCTACAAAATAGAAAATATAATTCTATGTGGTACCAGGGGGTGGAAATGTCCGGGTGATGATGAGTTTGGAGAAGAAGACAAAAGAATATATTACAGGGAGCTTCAACGCCTGGAATTATCCTTGAAATGTGCAGCTAAAATTACCGGTAATACTTCTCCGGAAAGTATTATTGTAGCTATGCATTATATTCCTTTTAATACCAAAAGGGAATCTTCGGATTTTGTCGAAATAATGCAAAGGTATAATGTTAAGATGTGCCTTTATGGGCACTTACACGGAGAAGGTATTAGAAGTGTAGTAGAGGGTAAAATAGGGGAAATAGAATATCGGCTGGTTTCTGCCGATTATTTGGAATTCAAACCTATGAGGCTGGACTTATGATAATTATTAGTTTTCAACTTTTTTCAACCTTTTTATTGGAATTGGCGAGGTAATATGTTATAATGTAAAAGTTAATTTAATAATGGGAGGACAAGAGTTAAATGAACGTAAAAGTAGAAGATGTGGAAAAAAATGTTTTGCAGCTCGAAATAGAAGTTGATGCAAGCAAATTTGAAGAAGGAATGGAAAAGTCCTTTAGGAAAAATTCCGGTAAATTCAACGTTCCGGGTTTTAGAAAGGGGAAAGCGCCCAGGAAAGTTGTAGAAAGGTATTATGGTGAACAGGTACTATATGAGGATGCTATAAACTTTATTTGCCCTGAAGCATATGAACGTGCAATAAAAGAGAATAATATACATCCCGTGTCTCAGCCTGAAATTGATATAGTGCAGATAGGAAAAGGACAAAACTTTATATTTACTGCAAAAGTTACAGTAAAACCTGAAGTTGAACTTGGAGAGTATATAGGCGTGGAAGTAGATAAACAAGAGATAAATGTTACAGATGAGGATGTTGAAAAAGAACTAAATATGATAGCTGAAAAGAATTCAAGGTTGATTAATATAGAAGACAGGGGAATTCAAGAAGGCGACATAGCTATAATAGATTTTGAAGGATTTATTGACGGTAAATCTTTTGAAAATGCTAGAGCATCCGACTATTACCTTACTATAGGGTTAGGACAGTTTATACCTGGCTTTGAAGAGCAATTGATAGGGGCAAAAGTGGATGAAGAACTTGAAATAAATGTAACTTTCCCTGAAGAATATAAAGATGTTGAATTTGCCGGGAAGCCTGCATTGTTTAAGGTTAAGATAAAAGGAATTAAAAGAAAAGAAATTCCTTTTATTGACGACGAATTCGCTAAAGATGTAAGTGAATTTGACACACTTGATGAATATAAGGTGGATTTGAAAAATAAAATTATTGAGAGGGAAGAACGCCGAGTAAAACGTAAAATTGAAGAAGACATAATAAAAAAAGTTGTAGAGAATGCTAAAGTAGATATTCCGCAGGTTATGATTGATAAAAGGATTGACAGTTTATTGCAAGATTTAGATTTAAAGCTACGTTACCAGGGAGCTAACCTGGAGACCTACTTGAAAGTGACAAACACGGATATAGAAGCTTTAAGGGGAAATTATAATGAAGTGGCTTATAACGATGTAAAAACACAGCTTGTACTAGAAAAAATCCAGGAAGTAGAAGGCATCGATGTTACAGAAGATGAAGTTGAAGAAGAAATAAAAAAACTTGCCGATAGCAGTAAAAAAAGTTATGAAGAATTTAAGAAACTTTTAAGTGAAGATAATATAGTATATATTAGGAGCAGTTTAATGGTAAACAAGGTGGTTGAATTTCTTGTTAAAAATGCAAAATTTGTTTGATAAACAGCAGAGTTTATTTGAAAGATATAAGGGAAAGAATATACAAAGTATATTAAATTTGAAAAAGGAGGAGTAACCATGAGTCTTGTACCAATAGTTATTGAGCAGACAAACCGAGGTGAGAGGTCTTATGATATTTACTCAAGGTTGCTTAAGGACAGGATAATTGTATTGAGTGACGAGATTAATGATATTACTGCCAGTTTAGTTATAGCACAAATGCTGTTTCTTGAAGCAGAGGACCCTGACAAGGACATACAATTATATATAAATAGCCCTGGTGGCTCTATTACTGCCGGTTTTGCCATATATGATACCATGCAATATGTAAAGCCTGATGTTCAGACAATATGTGTAGGCATGGCTGCAAGTATGGGGGCTTTTCTTCTGGCAGCAGGGACAAGGGGAAAGAGGTATGGCCTTCCGAACAGTGAGATAATGATCCATCAGCCCCTTGGCGGAATAAGAGGTCAGGCTACCGATATTAAGATTCATACTGACTGGCTGATAAAAATCAAGAATAAATTAAACCATATTTTAAGTGAAAGAACCGGGCAGCCATTAGAAAAAATAGAAAGAGATGTTGAAAGGGATTTCTTTATGTCTGCAGATGAAGCAAAAGCTTATGGAATAATTGATGAAGTTATGGAAAGAAGGAAGTAAATGAGGTGAAGAGATGTCCAGATATGATGATAAAAAACAATTGAAGTGCTCGTTCTGCGGTAAGTCGCAAGATCAAGTAAGAAGGCTTGTTGCAGGTCCTGGTGTTTATATTTGCGATGAGTGTATTGAATTATGTTCTGAAATAATTGATGAGGAGTTTGAAGAAATAGGTATTGACACGGAATATGAACATATACCGAAACCCAGGGAAATTAAGAGTTTTCTAGACCAATATGTTATTGGGCAGGAGCGAGCAAAAAAAATATTATCAGTGGCTGTTTATAACCATTACAAGAGGGTATATTCGGATGCCAAGCTGGGGGATGTAGAACTACAGAAAAGTAATATAATAATGCTGGGACCTACAGGTTCAGGTAAAACTTTACTTGCTCAGACCTTGGCTAAATTGTTAAATGTACCATTTGCAATTGCAGATGCTACATCTCTTACGGAAGCAGGATATGTGGGAGAGGATGTGGAGAATATACTCCTGAAACTGATACAGGCAGCAGATTATGATATTGAAAGGGCAGAAAAAGGGATTATATATATTGATGAAATTGATAAAATAGCAAGAAAATCCGACAACCCGTCAATAACGAGAGATGTCAGCGGTGAAGGCGTACAACAGGCATTGTTAAAGATCCTTGAGGGGACCGTAGCCTCCGTACCTCCCCAGGGTGGAAGAAAACACCCCCACCAGGAGTTTTTGCAGATTGATACCACAAATATACTTTTTATATGTGGGGGGGCTTTTGAAGGAATAGATAAAATTATCCAAAATAGGATTGGTAAGAAAGTAATAGGGTTTGGTGCTAATATTGAAGGAGCAAAAGAAAAAGATGTTGGAGAAATATTAAACCACATCCTACCTCAGGATTTATTAAAATACGGCATGATACCTGAGTTTGTTGGAAGAGTGCCTATTATTGTTACATTGCATTCCCTAGATAAAGAAGCTTTGATTAAAATACTGACAGAACCTAAAAATGCTTTGGTTAAGCAGTATCAGAAGTTGTTCGAGATGGATGGAACAATACTTGAGTTTACTGAGGAAGCTATTGAAAGTATTGCTCAAAAAGCTTTGGAAAGAAATACCGGGGCCAGGGGTTTAAGAGCAATTATTGAAGAAATTATGCTTGATGTAATGTTTGATATACCTTCAGAGAGCAGTATTGAAAAATGCATAGTTACTAAGGAGACGGTTGAGGAAAAATGTCCTCCTCAAATTATAATTAACGAAAACAAAAAACCTTACAGAAAGCCCACTACAAAAAAGTCCAGGGTTAAAAGGGAGTCGGTTTCATAGATACTCTTTTTAGACACTCAAAGCCGTAAAAAGTCCTGAACCTATTGAAAAGGTGAGGGACTTTTTTTTATCTTTTAAAATTTGGGATAAAAATATCTTCTTGGTAAATACTATCTTAAGAAAAGGAGGTATAACGGCATGCTAACAAATACTTTTTTTATTATACAGTTTCTTTTCTCAATTATTATAGGTTTATATTTTTTGAACCTGTTAAAATCTCAACAGGTCAGTAAATCTGCTATTGAAAAGGAATCGAAAAAAGAGATTGAAAAGCTGCGGAAACTGAGGGAAATTAGGCTTACAGAACCTTTATCGGAAAAGACCAGGCCATCTACCCTAGATGATATAGTAGGACAGGAACAGGGCCTTAAAGCTCTTAGGGCAGCTTTATGCGGCCCTAACCCTCAACACATAATAATCTACGGACCACCCGGTGTTGGAAAAACTGCCGCTGCAAGGGTAGTATTGGAAGAAGCAAAAAAGGTACCTGCTTCTCCTTTTAATTCGGATGCCAAGTTTGTAGAAATTGATGCGACGACACTAAGGTTTGATGAAAGGGGTATTGCAGATCCCCTTATAGGATCTGTACATGACCCAATTTACCAAGGTGCAGGGGCTTATGGCGTTGCAGGAATACCTCAGCCAAAACCTGGGGCCGTAACAAAAGCTCATGGAGGAGTGCTTTTTTTAGATGAAATCGGAGAACTTCATCCAATACAAATGAATAAGTTGTTAAAGGTATTAGAAGACAGAAAAGTATTTCTGGAAAGCTCATATTATAGTTCGGAAGATCCAAACATTCCTGCTCACGTGCATGAAATTTTCCAAAAGGGTCTTCCCGCAGATTTCAGGTTAATTGGCGCTACTACTAGAGATCCGGAGGATATTTCCCCTGCTTTAAGGTCAAGGTGTGTGGAGATATTTTTCAGGCCATTGTATCCTCATGAAATTGCATTTATTGCCAGGAAAGCTTCTTTAAAAGGTGGTTTCAGGATAGAAGACGGGGTGGATGAGCTTGTTTCGAAATATGCACAAAATGGAAGGGATGCAGTAAATATAATCCAAATGGCTGGTGGGATAGCTCTTGTTGAAAACAGAAATGTTATTTTAAAAAAAGATATTGAGTGGGTTATAGAGTTTGGACACTATAGTCCCAGAATAGAAAAAAAGGCATGTGCTGCAGAACAAATAGGGTACATGAATGGATTGGCTGTTTTTGGTAATTCTACAGGAATGGTAATTGATATTGAGGTTTCAGCAATTAAGGCAAAAAGCGGAAAAGGGATAATAAAAATTACCGGTATAGCAGAAGAAGAGGAATTGGATGGCAAAGGTCATAAGATAAAAATGATTAGTTCTGCCAAAGCATCTGTAGAAAATGCCCTGACAGTTTTAAAAAGATTCGTAGATGTAGATTGCGCCAAATATGATATTCACCTGAACTTTCCGGGAGGAATTCCTATTGATGGGCCATCAGCAGGAATTGCAATAGCTGTTGCTTTATATTCCGCTATAATGAATATCCCTGTTAATGGTGATTTAGCAATGACAGGAGAGTTGTCAATAAGAGGCAAGGTGAAACCTGTGGGGGGTATTATTGTAAAGCTGGAGGCTGCAAAACAGGCCGGTATAAAAAAAGTACTTATCCCGAAAGAAAACTGGCAGGAGCTATATAATAACATGGGTATTGATGTTATACCTGTTGATAGTATAAGTGAAGTATTGGATATTACTTTTAATGGAAACAGCAAAAACATAAATAATGTATTTATAAGAAATACTTCTACCAATATAATGACTGTTACTTCATAAAAAACTTAATACGGGCGCATTTTATTTTTATGAAGAATAATATGGCAAATGTCGATTTCCCCGTATATATTCACTTCAGCAACGGATTGTAACGTTTAAGTCTACGGAAAAATTCTACCCGTCACATTCACCATCCATGGTTCAGGTGACGGCTCACGACATCCGTGTCGTGAATTACGAATTTTTCCTTGCCTTAAACATGACAATCCGTAAGCTTTGTTCAAATTATATACTTTGGAAATCGTATAATGCCATATTTTACATCATATACGGAAAATGCGCCCATACAGGATACAGGAAATACTGTTTACAAATTATACTAAAAGTATTATGATTATAAAAGTATTATAGATAGGATAAAAAGCATAAATTATTAAAGTTAAAAGTTGTGGGTTATGGGCGAATGTATTTTAAAGGGGGAGAGTATATTGAATGTGTTGCAAGGCATAATTTTGGGTTTGGTACAGGGGTTGGGAGAATTTTTGCCAATAAGCAGTTCAGGGCATCTTGTCCTTTTTCAAAAAATGTTTGGCCTTGAAGAAGGTGTACTTACTTTTGATATAGCTGTGCATTTAGCAACTCTTATAGGAGTATTCTATGTTTTATGGGATGATATAATAGGTATTTTTAAAAAACCGCTAGGCAAATTGCCTCTGCTGATAATAGCAGGGACGATTCCTACAGCACTTATAGGTTTTGCTTTTAATGATCTTTTTAAAAGGCTTTTCGTGACAGGTGCCAGTTTAGGTATTGATTTCATCCTGACAGGACTTGCCTTATGGTATGCTGAAACTGTAAAAAGCAAAAACAAGAAGATTAATGAAACAACATACACAGATGCCGCTTTAGTAGGTGTTGCTCAAGGAGTAGCTATTCTTCCGGGGATTTCCCGTTCGGGATTTACTCTTGCAGGTTCATTAATTAGGGGACTTAACAGAGAATTTGCAATAAAATTTTCTTTCCTAATGTCAATACCTGCAATACTAGGGGCCGCTGCCAAAGATGGGTATGACCTTTTGAAAGCAGGAGGTACCCTTGGGGCTGGCATCGAATTGTGGCCCCTTTTGGCAGGTATGGTAACGGCAGCCATATCCGGCTATATAGCGGTAAAATTTATGTTAAGAAAGATTTCTAAGGTAAATTTAAAGATTTTTTCCTGGTATGTCTTTGCTATAGGGATCTTTGTCTTAATTGATCAGTTGTTTTTCGGCAAATTTTTCGAGAAACTTATTTTTTAGCTTTATTACTTGCATACCATAATTCATCTGCTGTTTTTGCCCATTGCCTTGATATATCCTGGCATTTATCGGTAAGAGTATCAACATCCTCAGCATCAAGAGATTGGGTTGAAACAGCTTTCGAATTATGAACCATGGCCTTGAGCTTATCGGGATTATCCAACAGTGGGCAGGGCCTTAAATGGTTCTCATTAAAAGGCTGGTGTTCCCTATACTGCAGGAATAAGGGCGATTTTAACGCCTCCAAAAGGCTTACGTCTTTAATATTAACATTTGAATAATGTATAAAAGCACAAGGTTCTACATCGCCATTTGCATTAATATGGAGATAATGTCTTCCCCCTGCAATACAGCCCCCTATAAATTCACCGTCATTCCAGAAATCAATAAGGAATAAGGGCTTTTTCTCCCTTAATTCTCTTACACGATGATACATATATTTACGTTGCGCAGGAGTTGCCAATAGGTTCAATGCAGCGTTTTTCCCCAAGGGAATATAAGTGAAATACCAACCAAATAAACACCCCTTTTCAATCATCAGATCAATATATTCATCGCTACCAACCAGTTCAGTATTCTTAGCGTGATAACATGTAGAAAAACCAAATCCCAGCCCCCGCTCTTTTAAAAGGTCCATTGCATTCATAACTTTTTTAAATGTACCTTTTCCACGGCGCATGTCGGTTTCTTCTTCAAAGCCTTCAATACTAATAGCAAGAAAGAAATTACCTACACGTTCCAGTTCATCGGCGAATTCTTCATCTACAAGGGTTGCATTGGTAAATGCAAGAAAAATGCATTCGTTGTGATTTTCGGCAAGCCTGATAAGGTCCTTCTTTCTAAGAAGCGGCTCACCCCCTGAAAAAATGTACACATAAATGCCCAATTCTTTTCCTTCATTAATAATCCGGTCTAAAATTTCATAGCTTAAGGAATCTGTCTTTTTGTATTCTTGAGCCCAGCATCCGATGCATTTAAGATTACATGCTGCTGTAGGATCCATTAGAACTGCCCAAGGAATGTTGCAATTGTATTTTGCTTTCATTTTATCAATCTGCGGTGCGCCGAAAATACCGGCATTAACCATGTAATTCATGAAAAACTTTGACCTTACTTTTGGATTTACTTCGGTCATTACCCTTTGTATAAATTTGTTCCAGCAATTATCCGGATCGGAAGTTATTTCCCTGAACATCTGTATTGTTTTCTTGGTCTCTTCTTTAGTAGCCAGCTTTTCAGCCCAGTTGATTATTTTAGGTATGTTTTCGACGGGATTTTTTTCAATATAACTATAGCCCTCTTTTAATACTGCTGTACTCAATATTTGTTTTGCAGACTTCATAAATATCTACCCCCTGATTATTTTTATAATTTGTTATATAATATAATAATAGTCGCGTCTATATAAACACTAGTGTCAATAAAAAAATTAAGCCCGCAAACCGTCTATCAAAATATTAACAGTTTTTAAGTGCTCATCTACTGAATCTGTTTTATCATATGAAAGATGAAGCACCAATGATTCTAAAAGGGCATAAAGGGTAATAGTCATTTTTTCATTGTCTACCGGTTTTATTTCTCTGGATTTTATGCCTTCATACAGTAGTTGCTTAAATGCATTACGTATTTCCTGCATGCTTTCATACATCCTATTGAAGATATAATTATTTTCTCTTCTCATAATAAGCCAGTAGTCAATTAATGCTATTATCATATTACTATTTTTATATTCTGTAACTAACCTGGAAATTAAAATTTTAATTTTGTCGATAAAAGATACATCCTTTAGCTCCATAACCCTTTTAAACTCGTTCTTAATAATTCCTGTTATGTGGATAAGAGCATACTGGAATATTTCATCCTTATTCTTAAAATACCTGTATAATGTTGTACGTCCAATACCACATTTTTCTGATATATCGACCAAGTTTGTGTTATAATAGCCTTTCTCAATAAATACCATCAGAGCTTTTCTGGTAATTTCTTCTTTTCTCTTATCATGATCAACAATTTTTGGCAATGTTTCATCTCCTTTGTATATTTTTATGGACATATGTGTCATTAATAATTATACTCTCTGTTCTTTGTTTTTGTCAATAAAAATTAGAGGTTTGCGGAGGCGCATTTTCTTTATAAAAATAAAATGCGCCCGGTTTACGGTAAGGATACATATAAAATAGTAATAATTTACAAAATATCTTAAATAATTTATAGAGTCTTATTGTTATTGAAGATATAATTAATTACAGTCTAATAAATAAGCAGCAAGTGACCGGTACATAACCGGTATAATAGGGAAACGGGTGAGAATCCCGTGCGGTCCCGCCGCTGTATGAGGGGAGAAGTCCTTAAAAAACCACTGGATATCCGGGAAGGTCAGGATGACGATGAACCTTGAGCCAGAAGACCTGCTTGCGCTAGATTCATTGTTGAACCTACGAGCGATAGGGAGATGAACAGTAAATGCGGTATGCACATCATGTAAAAATATTTCCTTCTGTCAATGTAGGACAGGAGGGTTTTTCATGTGGAGCAGCTTTCTGCTGTATAATATCTTTTTTACATCTCGATAGCCGCTTTCAAGCCTTCCCTTCCTATTGCAATTAAGTCCTATGGAAGGATGTGCCCTCCGGCCTAAAAATATTTGCGCGGGCAGAGTTTACTGCTGACAGCCGAATTGATGTAAAAGCCGGGGAGGGAAAGTGATTGAATCCTGGGGATTTGCCGTTGCTGTGCATGGATGAACAGGCAAACAAGATTATTATGGAGCTGAGAAATAGTGGGAGATAAGAGAATATACATAGCAGGTATTGGGCCGGGGAATATTGACCTTGTCACTCCTGCTGCCATGAAAGCGATAGAAGACTGTGATGTCTTGATCGGCGGAAGAAGAAACCTGGAATTGTTTGATTGCCTTATGAAGGAAAAAGTTGAAATAACCAGTGACCTTGAGCCGGTGTGCACATATATATTGGGAAATGCAGGGCGAAAAAAAATTACTGTGCTTGCTACGGGTGACCCTGGAATATTCAGCATATCTGAGTTTCTTAAACGTCGGCTTCCGGATGTAAAGCTGGAAATCATACCAGGAATCAGCTCTTTCCAGTACCTCTGCAGCAGGATAGGAATAAGCTGGCATGATAAGGGAATATACACTTCCCGGCGTTTCCCAGACGGTGATTCTCACAAGAATGGAGGGTAGGACCGGGGTACCGGAAAGGGAAAGCATCCAGTCCCTTGCCATTCACAATGCAACTATGGTTATTTTTCTTAGCGTACATATGCTGGAGCAATTAGTGGAAAGGCTCCGTTCGGGATATACGGACGACACGCCGATTGCAGTAGTGTATAAGGCCTCCTGGCCGCAGCAGAAGATTATTGAAGGTACCCTTGGAGACATTTGTGAAAAAGTAAGGGAAGAGAGTATAGAAAGGACTGCACTGATTGTTGTGGGACGCTTTCTGGGGGAAACCTACGAGTTGTCGAAGTTGTACGATAAAAACTTCTCGCATGGGTTTAGGTGTAAAGATGGATAAAAACGCGGTCATCACTTGAAGAACAAGACAGACCTATTAAACAGTAAGGAGGAATGCGTGTGAGTGCTAAAAGTATCATGATACAAGGGACAGCATCTTCAGTAGGCAAAAGTCTCATTACAGCGGGACTATGCAGGATATTCCGGCAGGACGGCTTAAAGGTTGTCCCTTTTAAATCACAGAATATGGCTTTGAATTCCTTCATTACTGCCGACGGCCTGGAGATGGGCAGGGCACAGGTAGTTCAAGCGGAAGCTGCGGGGGTGGAACCGGATGTGCGTATGAACCCTATACTTCTTAAGCCGACTACCGATAAAAAAGCCCAGGTGATTATAAACGGGAAGGTCTACGGTAATATGTCCGCCACGGAATACCATAATTTCAAACCACGGCTGAAAGATATGATTAAGAAAACCTATGATCAGCTGGCTTCGGAGAATGACATTATTGTGATTGAAGGAGCGGGAAGCCCAGCGGAAATCAACCTGAGGGACAGGGATATCGTCAATATGGGGATGGCGGAGCTTGCCGATGCACCTGTCCTGCTGGTGGGGGATATCGATAAGGGAGGTGTGTTTGCCTCTCTTGCAGGGACCATGTTACTTTTACCTGAGGAGGAAAAACGGAGGGTTAAAGGAGTCATTATCAACAAGTTCAGAGGAGATCTCGAGATATTGAAACCTGGGATCAAGATGATTGAGGATATCATCCGTGTACCGGTCATAGGGGTGATACCTTATGCAAAGCTTGCTATCGATGATGAGGACAGCGTTTCCGAAAAGCTTTCGGTAAAAAGGCAGGAAGGCATCTGTGAAATCGATATTGCCGTCATCCGACTGCCTCATATTTCGAATTTTACCGACTTCAACGCCCTGGATAATGTTTCGGGGGTCATGGTAAGGTATGTGGAGGATGTTGCCGGCTTGAATTGTCCTGATATGGTCATCCTGCCGGGTACGAAGAATACTATGGGCGATATGTTATATCTCAGAGATTCAGGACTGGAAAAGGCGATTATCCTGCTGAACGTTAATGGGATTCCGGTTTTTGGGATATGTGGAGGTTACCAAATGCTGGGTGCGGAAATATACGACCCCTACAATGTTGAGAGCGGGCTTGAGAAGGTTGCTGGAATAGGACTTCTGGATGCAGTAACCGTGATGCAGAAGGAAAAGCGTACATTACAGGTGGAGGCGGAAATATGCGATGATCCTGGAATCCTTGAGGGTACGCAGGGCTTGAAGGTAAAAGGCTATGAAATCCATATGGGAATAACTACTCCCGGCAGTGGCTGCCGGCCATTTTCAATGATTTGCCGGAATGGAAATCCCGCTTTAGGACAGCCAGACGGAGCCTGTGACAAGGAAGGAAAAGTAGTGGGCACGTATATCCATGGTATATTTGACAACAGTGAATTTATGATGCGGATAATAAACAACTTGAGAAGAAAAAAAGGCCTGCACGAGTTGGATAGGCAAGGGTTGGACCATAATGCATTTAAACAGATGGAGTATGACAGGCTTGCGCAGCTTATAAGGGAGCACGTGGATATGACAAAGGTTTATGAAATCATGAATAACTGGAAGGAAGGGACTGTATGATATGGACAAAATGCTCGTGTTCGATATTGCAGCAGCCTATCTCATAGATTTTGCAGCGGGAGATCCCAACTGGCTTCCCCATCCGGTCAGGCTGATCGGCTGGCTTATTTCCAGGCTGGAAGGACTACTCCGGTCCATGGTCGATGCTGTAACTCGGAGATATGGCGTTGAAAAAGGCAGGATGGAGAGAATAGCGGGCGGTTTCCTGGCGCTTTCGGTCTTATCGGCCACTTTTATGGCTGTTTTCCTTATACTTGATGTGGCAAGAGTTATCCACCCGATTTTGTTCCATGCATTGAACATCTATTTCATATATTCCGCTTTTGCGGCCCGGTGTCTGGGGGATGAAGCAATGAAGGTGTACAGGTCGCTGGTTGAAAACGACCTGCCGGAGGCAAGGAAAATGGTGGCGATGCTTGTAAGCAGGGAAACAGACAAGTTGGACGAAAAGGAGGTTATCCGTGCAGTGGTGGAGACTACCGCAGAAAATACTGTGGATGGCGTCATATCGCCTATCCTATTCACCGTCCTGGGTTCCTTTTTCGGAATCGCTGCGCCGCTGGCTTATACCTTCAAGGCGGCAAGCACCCTGGATTCCATGGTGGGTTATATGAATGATAAATATATAAACTTCGGCAGGGCATCGGCAAAGCTGGATGATGCACTGAATTTTATTTCAGCCAGGTTATCCGGCCTAATTATACCGATAGCAGCTTTTCTCTGCGGAAAGGATTTTGTAAGAAGTTTCCGGATCATGCTCCGGGACAGGAGGAAGCACAAGAGTCCCAATTGTGCTTACCCGGAGGCTGCAGTGGCTGGAGCGTTAGGTATCAGGCTCGGGGGGAACAGTGTTTATTTTGGAAGCATCGTAGAAAAGCCTACCATCGGAGATGCCGAAAAACATCTGGAGGTCAGCAGTATCACCGATACTGTTAAAATTATGTATGTTTCATCATTCATAACTTTGCTGGTCAGCCTGGGCATATTACTTGTACATATCTTATAAATAGACAAACTCAGGAGGTTTAATATATGTCGCAAAAATTCGTAGAAGAACATGGAGGTAACATCCATAAGGCCTCAAAGATATTAAACATGAAGATTAATGACATTATTGATTTCAGCGCCAATATAAATCCCCTGGGGATACCACCGGCTTTAAAGGAAACCCTGATCTCAAGTATCGATACATTGGTGTATTACCCTGATCCAGAATATCACCGATTGCGCAGTCAATTGTCAGATTATACCGGCGTACCTTCCGGCAGGATTATTCCGGGTAATGGCTCTTTGGAAATTATTTTCCTATTGCTAAAGGTGTTAAAACCGAAAAATATTCTGATCCCTGCTCCTTCTTTCTCGGAGTACGAAAAAGCTGCAGCGGATTTCGGTATCAATATACGATTTTTTAAATTGAAGGAAGAAGAAAGTTTCAGGCTGAACATAAACAGGCTGAGGAAGGAAATATCGGTGGGTGTCGAATGTATCCTGATATGTAACCCGAATAACCCTACATCTACACTTGTTTCATTTGAAGAAATGAAGCTCATCATTGATTTAGCTTCTCGGTATAAGACAACAATCATTATCGATGAAGCTTTTATCGAACTTACAGTGGGGGGAGCATGCAACTCCATGGCAAACCTGGTGGGAAAATATGACAATCTCTTCATCATCAGGGCTTTCACAAAAGTGTTTGCAGTACCGGGGTTGAGGCTGGGCTACGGTATCGGGAATGAAGAACTGGTGGCAACGATGCGCTCAAAGCAGCAGCCCTGGTCGGTTAATATCCTGGCCGCATGTGCAGGGAATTACCTGGTCGATGCGGAGGAATACCTGCAGAGAACGGAAGCCTGGTTGATTGAGGAAAAGGAATGGCTTTACGAAAGTATGAAAGCTATTCCAGGTCTCAAGCCGTTTAAACCGGATACCAATTTTATACTGGTAAAGCTTTGCGGCACCAAGAATGCGACAGAGCTGGAGGAAAGTATGGCCCAAAGAGGTATTCTAATCCGGAATGCTTCCAACTTCAGGTTTCTTGATGAGCACTTCTTCCGGGTTGCTGTCAGGGATAGGGCGAGTAACCGAAGCTTGGTCGAAGCTCTTAAGGAAGAGATGAAGTCGAAACGCTTGGTTTTCCAATAAAGGTAACTTTGTGAAGTACATTTGCTATGTATGAAGAAAAAGCTGGAGGGATAGAGATTGTTTAAGGTTCTGGTCATTGCAGGTACAGTGGATGCGCGAAAGATCATAGAAGCACTTATTCGATCCGGTGTGGATATTACCGCTACAGTAACAACACGGTTAGGAGGAAGTCTCTTAAAGCATTACGAGGGAGTAGACGTACGGGAGGGCAAGCTCACGCTGCAGGGGATGATCCAGCTAATAGACCAAATAAAAGCAGGGTGTGTTGTGGATGCATCTCATCCCTTTGCCAGGGATGCTTCAGCAAATGCTATTGAGGCAAGTAAAAGGATGTCCATCCCCTACTTGCGCTATGAAAGGCCAAAAACAGCTGTTAATGATGAGGGAGTCATAAGAGTCAAGGATTTTGAAGAGGCAGTAGAAAAGTTGAAGGACTTTACAGGGAACATTTTTCTGGCAATAGGAAGCAGCAAGCTTGACCTGTTTATCAGGATCCCGGAATTTAAAAAGAGGATATTCGCCCGAGTGCTTCCGGATAGTAAGGTGCTTGATAAGTGCGAAAAATTGGGGTTTGATGCCGGTAATATACTTGCACTTAAAGGCCCTTTTTCCGAAGCAATGAACATGGAAGTATTAAAGCACTGCAGCGCTTCGGTGATGGTAACAAAGGACAGTGGAAGTGCCGGTGGAAATGAAGAGAAAATCAGCGCTGCCCGGAAACTTGGGATTCCTGTGATTATGGTAGAGCGTCCTCAAATAGATTATGGTTGTGAAGTAAATACTGTCGATGATGTAATAGCCCTTATAAAAAAATTGAAGACAGGGGGAATGAAGTGTGAACAGACCGAGGATCATAATTGCAGGGACAAACAGCGGCTGCGGTAAAACCACTGTATCTGCAGGTTTAATGGCTGCACTGATTAAAAAAGGTATAAGGGTACAGCCCTTCAAGGTAGGACCAGACTATCTCGACCCTATACTCCATACCTTTGTAACCGGAAGGTATTCAAGGAACCTGGACAGCTGGCTGCTGGACGAAAAGACACTGATGTATCTGTTCTGTAAAAACTCAACCAGGTGTGACATTTCTGTCATTGAGGGGGTTATGGGCTTTTATGATGGCTTCGACGGTAGTTGTATCGAAGGCAGCACAGCCCATGTTTCGAGGATATTGAAGAGCCCAGTCATTCTTGTGGTAAATGCGCGTGGCATGTCTCTGAGTGTAGCGGCCATGGTGAAGGGATTTATGGACTTTAAGGGCGGAGCTGATGTACGGGGCGTGATTTTAAATAAGATAAGCAGTCATGCTTTATTTCTATATTTGAAGGATATAATTGAAGAAAATACAGGTGTAAGAGTATTGGGATATATTCCGCAATCGGAGGATTATGTACTGCCGGAACGGCACCTTGGACTGGTGCCGGGAGGAGAGGTGCCGGACTTGAAGGATAAAATTGAGAGGCTGACAGAGGTAGTCAGTAAAACTATTGATCTGGAGCTTCTAATGAGGATTGCAAAGAATACTCCTGAATTGGAGATACCTGCAGAGGAACCTGCTTTTCTATTTAAAAAATCGGAAATAAAAGCAAGGATTGCGGTTGCAATGGACAGTGCGTTTAATTTCTACTACCGGGACAACCTGGAGCTTCTGGAAGCGCTGGGGGCAGATTTGGTCTATTTCAGTCCGCTTAACGATGAAAGGCTACCGGAAGGAATTGATGGTATATATTTCGGAGGAGGTTACCCGGAGATTTTTGCAGAAGGGCTTCTAAAGAATTACTCCATGCGGGAGGACGTGAGATTCAGACTTTTTAATGGCCTTCCCGCTTATGCGGAATGTGGAGGACTGATGTACCTTTGCCGGACATTAAAGGATATGCAAGGAAATACCTTTGAAATGTCAGGAGTTTTTCCTGCGCAATGTGAGATGACCGTTTCATTACAGCACTTTGGGTATGTGAATATAAATATCCTGGAAAATTGTACCCTTGGAGAACCCGGGTATACAACCCGTGCCCATGAGTTTCATTATTCGATTATAAATATGGATGAGAGCCATGAAAAACTTGGTATATACAATTGCTATGAAGTGTCAAAGCAGAAGAGAAAAAGAGAGAACCTTAGGTGGAGGGATGGATGGAAGCTTAAAAATACACTGGCAGGATATCCCCATATCCATTTCTGGTCGAACCCGGAACTTGCAAGGAGATTAGTTGAAAACTGTGCAGCGTCGAGAAAGAAAGGATAGAGGTAATATTTTCACGGGATGTTGACTTAAAAAATGAATATTGACTTAAAAAATGTTGAATAATATTTATTTCAGTTATAAAATAAATAGATAAATAGCAGTTGTAGAATTAGCATAAGTGTGGATAAAATGTGGGTGAATGATTTGAAAGATATAATTATACTTGGAATAGAGACAAGTTGTGATGAAACATCTGCCTCGGTGGTGAAAAACGGAAGGGAAATATTGTCAAATATAATTTCATCACAGATTTCCATCCACCGGAAATATGGAGGAGTTGTACCGGAAATAGCATCCAGAAAACATGTCGAGCTTATAATTCCGGTAATAGATGAGGCAGTTAAAGAGGCAGGAATTGCTATTAATCAAGTGGATGTAATTGGGGTTACGTATGGCCCAGGGCTTGTAGGAACTTTGCTGGTAGGCATTTCAGCAGCCAAGGCGCTGGCTTTGGCCCTGAACAAACCCTTGATAGGAGTCCACCATATTGAAGGCCATATTGCGGCAAATTATCTTGAATACAGGGAACTGGAACCTCCTTTTATATGTCTGGTTGTATCAGGAGGGCATAGCCATATTGTTTATGTTGAAAGTTATATTAATTTTAAAGTAATAGGAAAGACAAGAGATGATGCAGCGGGAGAAGCCTTTGACAAGGTAGCAAGGGCAATAGGGCTTGGATATCCGGGGGGACCGCTGATAGATAAAATGGCAAAGCATGGTAACAAAAACGCTATCAATTTTCCAAGGGCACATTTTAACGACAGCAGTCTTGATTTTAGTTTTAGCGGATTGAAAACTGCAGTAATAAATTATATAAATAATAATCAAAACCAAAAGGATAAAAAGCTATCTTTAGAGGATATAGCTGCAAGTTTTCAACAGGCTGTAATAGATATGCTGGTAAGTAATACTCTTATAGCTGCAGAGCGGAAAAATATGAAAAAGATTGCATTGGCCGGGGGAGTAGCTTCAAACTCTTCTTTAAGGGAAGAAATAGTGAAATTAGCAAAAGAAAAGGGCATGGAGGTTTATTATCCAAGGCCGGTATTATGTACTGACAATGCAGCCATGATAGCGTGTGCAGCATATTATGGGTATTTGAACGGGATTATCTCCGATTTTTCTTTAAATGCCGTGCCGGGTTTGAGACTTGGAGAAAAGTAGTGAAGGTAGATCTTACAATTTTCATCGTATAAAGAAAGTTATCCACAAGAGAAGAGGATATTAATGTTTACAGCATGTACCAAGCGATATAATTTTATGTTTTTAAAAATGCTGAAAACTGTGGATTGTGCAAATTATGTCGAAATGTATTTTCGGTAAACAAATCTGAAAAACAGCTGAACACATTGAAAATGAAGGGTTTTGTGAGAATAATAGTCGGATAAAATAATTGTTTATTATTATTGAAAATTGTAGATTATTCGATGTTAATAATGTGGAAACTGCATTAAAAATCGAAATTTGCATTATTTTATATTGTGGATAACAATGTGGATATTGTGGATTAACAATATAGGATAGTTTACATAAAATTTACTTTGTGCCATTTAAAATAATTGATTTAACTTCATGTTTCATAATGAATTTGGAACATGCTTTCTTTTTAGTGCCGTCAAAGCATCTGACGGAAAATAATCTGCATAACCCTGACGATTGCCGAGAATTTAGATTTTTCTCATGAAGGATAAAATTGGCACAGTCTATGCATTTATAATCCATTTCCTTAAAAGATTTGAGATTAGGAATAAATTTGTGGCGTATACATACAAAATCAGCAGAAATAACACCTTTACTTACACAAAGCACATCATTAGTAAAAGGTATTGGTCTGCTTTTTATACAGTTTGCACACGATTTTACAGGTTTCATTGTAATCCCCCTTCCGTATGTAAAGACACAAGCTATATTATACCATTGTGTGAGTTAATATGGAATAAAGTGGGAAATAATGAAATGATATTTCTTTTTAAACCGGCTTGATAATTTATTTTACAAATGTATAATCAAATGTATAATCAAGGTGGGCAATGAGAACATTCAGAACATTTATATGCTAAAAGTGAAAGATGAGATATGGAAAGCTTGGAAATGAGGGATTTAAATGCATAGAATTATAGATTTACACACTCATTCAACAGCATCGGACGGAAGTATGAGTCCTGCAGAACTGGTAAGACATGCAAAAGCTTCGGGTTTAGCAGCAATAGCGTTAACAGATCATGATACCGTTGACGGGATAGAAGAGGCAATTGAAGAAGGTGAGAATATCGGTATAGAAGTACTGCCAGGTATTGAAATCGGTGTGGATTTTAGACGGGAGATGCATATATTAGGCTATTTCAAGGATAAGAATTACATGAATATTGCCGATAAGATTTCTTTTCTTAAAAAAAACCGTGAAGAACGTAATAATAAGACTATTGAAAAGCTTAATGAGATGGGGTTTTACATTACCATCGATGATGTTCAAAAAAAAGCTAAAGGGAATATTGTTGGAAGGCCTCATATAGCAGAGGCAATGGTAGAAAAAGGATATGCCGGTTCTATAACTGATGCTTTTACAAGGTATCTTGCATATGGAAAACCTGCCTATTTTAAAAAAGAGAAATTAACGCCTTGTGAAGGTATTGAAGAAATTACCAGGGCAGGTGGGATACCTGTATTGGCACATCCTATCTTATTGCAGTTTCCCATACAAGAACTGGACAGTCTTTTATATGAGCTTGTTTCTTATGGATTAAAAGGAATTGAGGCATACTATGTGGAGAATACCGATTCTTTTACCGACAAGACAATTGAGCTTGCGAAAAAGCATAACCTGATCATAACAGGAGGTACGGATTTCCACGGTACATTTAAGCCTGATATTAAAATTGGGACCGGATACGGCAATTTAATGGTACCATATGAATTACTTGTGAAATTGAGAAAAGCGTTAAATGGAACATAAATGTAAAACCGTGGAATGCAGGGCGCATTTTCTTCCTATATGGAAAATGCGCCCCGGAACGTAGAATGATCTTGACAATCCGAGTTAAACTGCTATAATCCCAAGTTTGACACTTGGAAGAAATAAAAATCCTGTAAAGTCTTGATATGAAAGGCTTTGCAGGATTCCTTGCTGTTATAAAATTTGCGTACTTTTTTTATTTTTTCGTCTCTTTAAAAATTTTTT
>JABUEW010000070.1 GCA_013314855.1 Bacillota bacterium
CCACATTCAACCGGAACTGCTGTCCAGTATTTCCCGGTATGAATGTCCATTTTATGTCGGAATTGCTGTCCAGTCAAAACCGGAATAACTGTCCAGTTTCTGCCGAAATCAGTGTCAACATTCAACCGGAATGGCTGTCCAGTTTGCTCCGAAATATGCAAGAAGTAGCCCTACGATAGTTACATTATCAAATTTCTTTAGAAAAACGTTCTCAAAATACTCTATGCCCTTATGCTTGATAATGTTCCTTCTTGTAAGATATCCTCCAGCCAAAGGAACTACAACAAACAGGATTGTAGATAACACTAACGTGTTATAAGGAACACTTACATTACTTACACCTAATAGGAATGCTACAATTGGTGTAAATGCAAACAATATAATTAAATCATTAACTGTTACCTGTACCAATGTATAAGCAGGGTCCCCTTTTGTCAAATAACTCTAGACGAACACCATGGCGGTGCATGGTGCGGCTCCTAATAATACTGCACCCGCAAGGTAGTCTGTCGCCAAATCTGGGCCAATCCACCTGCTGAATACTACTTTTAAGAAAAAGGCTGCTATAAGATACATTGTAAAAGGCTTAATAAGCCAGTTTGTCACACAGGTGACAGTAAGTCCCTTTGGTTTTTTTGTTGCCCTGATAATGCTTGAGAAATCAATTTTCAGCATCATAGGGTATATCATCAGCCATATTAGTATGGCAACAGGGATGAACACTTTTGCGTATTCAAACTGACTTAAAGTTTGGGGAATTACAGGAATCAATTGTCCAATGGCAACTCCCGCTATGATACACGCCGCTACCCACAGTGTTAGGTATTTTTCAAAAAAACCCAATCCCTTTTTTTCTTGCATTACTTCTTTACTACTCAAGTTTTATGCCTCCAATCCATTTAATATTAAATTTGTTCTTACTTATATGATTATATTCAATTATAATCATATAATATGCTAATTACAATATTCTATCAATGTTTTAAGCGCAACATTAAGCAAAATGATGTTTTGTATTCTCTAAAAAGTATCCTAAAATGCATTCAAACAATATCTATAAAAGTTATACTATTTTTCATGTTTCATCTTCTCACACTGTCCTTGAAGATACTTTAGAATCCGACTTTTATCTTCCCGCAATTGTTCACAAGTAAAGTTACTGTTTTTATATTTTTTAAGTCTTTCTACATCTTTTAGCAATTGCGTATTTTCATCCATCTTGTTTTTAATAAATTCATACAGCAGGTTATTTTCTTCAATAAACTTGTTATCTACTCTATAATAGACCCATTGTGATTCCTTTTCACTGGTTATAACACCCGTACTTTTTAATTTGTTTAAATGTCTTGAAACATTAGACTGAGTCATATCCAGCACCGTTTCTATCTCGCATACACAGAGTTCTTGTCTTATTAACAAATTGAGTATTCTAATTCTGTTTTCATCTCCCAATGCTTTAAATATTTCTATCAAATCCAATTTATCACCACCTATATGATTGTATTCGTTTATACTCATATAATAGTGTAAATTTATATTTTTGTCAATAAATATATTATTCCCTTATTCGCAACTCAACTCCTAACACCTTAACCCTTTACTCTTTCAATACTTCTACCTTCTCCTGACCTTTACATAGTCAGGCTGGACATTGTTCAGAAACTTTATCCTTGCTACCGCTCTAGCCTAATTTGACTCAAAAAATTGCTAATATCCTGTACCCGATAAATCCTAAAATCAGTATCCACAGTATTACAATAACCGCACCTGCTACCTTGGCTTCTGGAATATCACTTTTCAATTTTGCCTCGGCTTCTTTTCTGCATTCTTCCATAATTTCCGCTGGAATCAACTTTAATGCAATCGCAACCCCCATAGGTATCAGTATGAAGTCATCTAAATATCCTAATACAGGGATAAAGTCAGGTATCAGGTCTATGGGACTTAGTGCATATGCAACAACAATAGCAGTAAAGACCTTTGAAATCAAAGGTGTTTCTTTCTTTTTATATGCCAGATATAAAGCAAAAACCTGTTTCTTTAACTCGCTTGTTTTTTCTTTTATTCTTTTTATCATTTTCAAATCTTTCATACTTCATTTCTTTAGCAATTTGCTTATACTGATTCAAATCAAGGATTGGCTTTTTTCAAACTTTTTTATTGTTCAGGATTTAGCGATAAATAAAATGCTTTCAATTCATTATACATAACTTTATATTTCATAGGAATACTCTTTTTTATTTTATTGTTCATTCAAAAGTTCCTTCAATATTGTTTTAGACTCCTTCGGGAGTATTTTAATAAAGTGTTCCAGCCCGATGTTGTACAAAAGGGCAATTATCATATTTTCCCGTTCTCTTAAATCTGCCAGTGCCTGCCCATCAAAAAGTTCTAATTTGTTTTCATAGGGAGTATACTGAACCCACTGCTCACAAGTGAGCCTTTGTGGTTCTTTAAGAGGTATTAGTTCTTCCTTATCTTCTTCTGGTACAAAATACTCAAGTGCATTTTCTACCCATTTTATAAAGTCCTGCTCTTCTGGAATTTTACCGCCATTTTCTGCTATTTGCTGATTTACAGTATCCTCTGCTATTTTTCTAATATCTTCTTTGCCATCAAAAACCCGCAAAACAGCACTCTCTGGCAACTCAATAGTCTGTAACACTTGTTTTATACTAAAACCCATTTCTTTTAATTTCTTTACAATTTGCAATGTACAAGACATTTCCCCTACTAACTGACCTATTTTTCTTGCTTCTTCATGCATATCAATTCCCATATGCCTTTTCCCTCCCTAAAGTTCATAAGCCGCAATATATAAAAAATGCAGTATTAAATATACCTGCACTTATTTCATGGATAACCCTTTATCTATAGCCTCCTGAATTATCTTGTGGCAACATTTCCCTAAAGGGTTATTCTTTATACACCGGCTGTTTTTCATCGCCCCTGTGATTTCTATAATATCCTTAACTGTTTTTGCACCATGTTTTATTACGGCATCTATTACCTGTTCCTCTGTAACCTTGCTGCAGTAGCAGACATATTTGGGATTAGCATCTTTTTTAAACCATATAGGTAGTTTCACTTGCTGCTTTTCAAACTTAACATCTGATTGTGGATTATAATAAACAACATCACATTCTTCATTTACACATATATAATAATCCATATCTCCGACCGATTCTGCAAGGGTATCAACTACCAAATGCCTGACTGTAATATTTTTTTACTTTAATTCCTGATGTTTTACATACAGGACATATATCGTCATTTTCTATTTTATGAGATGTCTCTTTTCCACCAGAGCAACAGCAATTATTTATTTTTTCATTTGTCATTTTTTTACTTCCCTCTCTTATACCAAATTTTTATTATAATTTCCATTTCTATTGTGTATAATTGTCATTTGGTACTACTTTTTATTAATTCAACAATCGGACTTATTGATTTTTTATTTGTCCAGTCAACAGGATGTTTATAGCATGCAAGCATTCCTTTTTCATCGTCAGTAAGTTCATCAGGCTTCTTATGCTCCAGTTTTTTCTTAAGAAGATACATTAAAACCTTATCAATTGGATTTAACTTCTCATAATTGAAGCCACCTCGCAAGTGGAAGAAATGAACTCTTTCCTTCATTTCTTCAGTAAAATTATTATTTTTAATATCGTTTATTGCTTCAGGATATGCTGAAGACGCACCTACAGAAAACACTATCACTTTTCTATCTTTTAATTTGTCGAAGTTCTTTTTTATGAGTGAGATACCCAAAATACCAGCAGCATACAACGAACCGCCATAAACAATTGTATCATATTTGAGAATGTCGTTTAATGTAATTTTAGACCTTTCAAATAAATCCGCCTTGACTTCATCTGCAATCCACTGTGCATAGCGTTGTGCACTGCCATACTTTGATTTGTAAATAACAACTACTTTATTACTGTTATCTTCCATAATATTAACCCCCTTACCAGTTAAGTTTTCAGATTAAGACAAACACAAATAATAGTCTTAATCTTCATAAGAGAAAATAACTCAACAATGCAATTGCCGCATCATGTAAGCCATGTGCTACCGATACGGATACTGTTGAGCAGTTTTTCATTTTATACTTTGAAAATCCATAAAACAGTCCCAATATTGTTGTCATTATCACTTGCAAAACATTGCGTCCGTTTGGAAAGTGCCATAATCCAAATAATAATGACGAAAAAATTATGGCGAATAAATCAGATTTTGTTGCTACCGCTAACCTTTGTATGAAATAACCTCTAAAGATAAACTCTTCTCCAAAACCCACAAATAAAAAATCATAAATAAGATAAAATAGCAATACCCAAATAGAGGAATATTTAATACTCAATACATCCTCCTTGCTAACTCCAAAAAATAACGGCAAAACAACAAAGGAAATAGTTATACAAAAAATAAAAAAACCAATCTTCAACTGCTTTCCAATATTGTCTTTTGTATACCCTAATTGCGTGAAAGGGATTTTCCTTAAAATAATAATTAGAAACGAAATTGCTGTCACAACTACATATACCAGTAATGTAATTATTATTTTTGTTGGAATGTCTCCTCCCAGCGATACAATCACTGTGCTAAATTCAGCAATAATTAAAGCAGTTATATATACAAATGCTAATTCAAACCATATACCAATCTTTTTTCTCACTTTATCGCCCCCAATAGCATCTTCCAGCCGCTGCTTATAAAATATATTGAAAATGCTATAATAAATATGCCTAACAACAAAATAATCCAGCGATATACAGTATCACTTATCAGTTTCTTGCCTCTGGAAAATGCCGTGGAAATTGCTGAATACCATACAAAGTCCGATAAAATATGTCCTATAAAAAAGAACAAAACACCAATTAACCCTAAAGTATAAGACTGGCGTATTGATTCCATCCCTGTTGATGCCCACCAGAGAATGAAGTAAGGATTAGTAGCACTTACAAGTGCTCCCACCAATACAAGATTTCTCTTTCCTGCACTATTCCCTGCTCTTTGATTCTCCAGAGAAACTGACTTATTTATACCAGATTTTATCATTCCATAGCCCATCCATGCAAGAAAAGCACCGCCAAATAACCCAATAAATCCTGCGATTGTCGGCTTAGAAAAGAAATCTTTAAGTCCGAATGTCATAATGATAATTAATATAAGTTCCAGGATTCCATGTCCTAATACTGCCAAAGGGCCTGCTATCCACCCTTTTTTAAAACTACCATCAATCGTGACCCCCAACATAGGCCCAGGCATCATTGCTCCTGAAAAGCCTATTAAAAAAGCACTGATGAAAATTCCCCACAAAACCATGTTAATTAACCCCTCTTATTATCAAAATGCCTTACTATCAAAATCGGCTTCTATTTTTAGTATCCATGCACATAAATATAATAACAATAAATTTCAATTTAATTAAGTTTTATTTTAATAAAATCTTACCGTTTATAAAAGCACTAACAGCATCATTCTCTTTAAAGAACTAATTTTATTCTTATAGAGCCAACTTTATTATTACAGAACCGACTTTATTGTTTTAGAATCGACTTTATTATCTCAGAGTAAACTTTATTATTTTATCGATTTTCCCTTATTCCTTAACCCAAAAATCCTTACCCCTAACTATATATATTTAAAATAATCTCCACTCCACCCACACCCCTCAAACCCTTGATTTTCCTACATCCTAATTTCTACCAGATAATAAAGTCCGCTCTAAAATCTCATATTTTTATCCCATTTATTAACACTTTTTCCTTAATCCTTGTAATTATTTTTAAAATAAAGTCGGTTCCAAATAGGGATATGTTGAAAGGAAAAAGGGAGAAGGTTGCATTTTCGCATGTGTTTTTTCTAATGCTTTTTATCAATCCTGGTATCAATATTTCTCTCAATACTATAATCAATACTTTCCTCAATCCCTTTAAAATCATTGCCTTTAGCCTTATTCCTTACTCCTTAACCCTAACAATCTTAACCCTTACACCTTATCCCTGTCTACCCTACCAAAAACCAAACCCCGCAGCAAAACAAGATTTCTCTTGCATCTACTGCGAGGTTTTGGAACGAACTTTATTTTTATAGAGTCAACTTTATTATTATGGAGTGGAGTTTATTTGTATTATACACATGGAGCTTATTTTCTGTATACACCTATTCCACTGTCACGCTTTTTGCAAGGTTTCTCGGTTTATCCACGTCGCATCCCTTTTGAACAGCAAAATAGTAAGCAAGAAGCTGTAAAGGAGTGATTGCCACCAGAGGCGCAATCAAAGGCAACATATCAGGTATTGTGATAACTACGTCAGCAGCTTTTGCCACCTCACTGCTATCGCACCTCCTGGCAATCGCCAGTACAATTGCTCCTCTTGCCTTTACCTCTTTTATATTGCTTATCATTTTTTCTTTTAGAGTGTCCTGAATCACTGGAGCTATTACAAGTGTTCCTTCTTCAATCAAGGCAATTGTTCCGTGTTTCAATTCGCCGCCCGCATAAGCCTCCGAATGTATATAAGATATTTCCTTAAGCTTCAAAGAACCTTCCATTGCAAGAGCGTAGTCCAAGCCTCTTCCGATAAAAAACACACTATTTGCGTTATAATGCCTTGCAGCAAACTTTTGCAGTTTTTCCCTATCTTTTAGGACATTCGATATGTAATCAGGTACCCTTTTTATTTCTTCTATTATATCCATAGCACTCTGTTCATCAATACTACCCCTTTTTAATGCAAGATCAAGTGCAATAAGGTAAAGCACCGCAAGCTGGGCATTGTAAGCCTTTGTAGAAGCTACAGCTATTTCCGGTCCCACCCACGTATAAATAACATTATCGGACTCGCGGGCTATGGAACTTCCCACTACATTAACAATGGAAAGTATTTTTGCTCCTTTCTTCTTTGCTTCTCTTAATGCAAACAAGGTATCTATTGTTTCTCCCGATTGGCTTATAATTATGGCAATATCACCGGGATTTATTATTGGATCGCGATACCTGAATTCCGACGCAATATCCACTTCAACAGGAATCCTGGCAAGTTTTTCAATTACATATTTCCCTACAATACCTGCATGATAAGCCGTACCACATGCTACAATAAATATCTTCCTTATATTATCCGGACTTTCCTTTGAAATAAAGCAATTATCAATCAGTATACTGCCATTTCTAATCCTTGCATTTATTGTATTCTTCAAAGCTTCCGGCTCTTCACATATCTCCTTTATCATGAAATGTTCATAGCCCGATTTCTCAGCTGACGATATATCCCATTCTATTCTAAATATTTCCTTATTTATTCTATTTTCGAAAACATCCCATACTGTGACATTATCCTTTTTTACTACGGCTATTTCTCCATCTTCAAGCAAATAAGAATTCCTGGTATAAGAAAGAATAGCCGGTATATCCGATGCTATAAAGTTTTCACCTTCACCCAGCCCAATTATTAGCGGGCTTCCTTTTCTGGCAACAATAAATCTGTCGGGCCATTCCCCGGAAATAACCGCCAAGGCATAGGAGCCTTCCAGCTGTCTTAAAGATTCTGCTACTGCTTTGAAAATATCCCCTTTATAATAGTATTCAATCAAGTGGGCAATAACCTCCGTATCGGTTTCCGAAACAAACACAAAACCTTCCGTTTCAAGCATGTCCTTAAGTTTCATATAGTTTTCAATAATTCCATTATGCACTACAGCTATTTTGCCGGAATTGCTTACATGGGGATGAGAGTTTACATCATTTGGCTCTCCATGGGTAGCCCACCTTGTATGTCCAATACCCATATTCCCATCCAACAGGTTATTCAGCATATTATTATTTACTCTTTCTTCAAGACATTTTAACCTGCCTTTACATTTTACAACATTTATACCGCTCCTATTATATACGGCGATTCCTGCTGAATCATATCCTCTATATTCAAGCTTTTTCAAGCCGTCCAAAAGTATAGGCGCTACATTCTTCTCTCCTATATAACCAACTATTCCACACATATTACATATCCTCCTGTCATATAATTATTTTTAGGGCAATACTAACTTTAACTTTCATATAAAATTTTACAGAACTGCAATAACGGCAATAATTAAGTGGATATAACCCAAGATATAACTTCAGATTAAACTTAAAGATTATATCAAAACTTAAAAAACATTAATATTTAACGATACTTAACTCTCAGGAATATAATCAGGAATAATAAATATGACAGGGGTTGCCACCAAAACTCTCTTTGTGCTGCAGTTGCCTGCCATTTTGAAGAGTTTCTGCGGTCGTGGCAGACCGGAAGGTTTCCGCCGAATCTTTCGATAACTCATTGGATAAAGCCATGAGTCCAATGACCTCCTTCTCCTCGTCAACGGGTTTTTCCCGTCCTGGCGCTTTTTTCATGCCTTTATTATAATATTATAATATTATGCAGTAAATTCTTAAATCTTGATTCTGCATCAATTATTACCTGTTTTCCTCCTTTCCGGCATATAAAATATATAAACCCCACTATAATATTCCGTAATACTCCATTATAAATAAGTAATCATCACCTCACATTAATCTCTTTATAAATAATATGTATTAGCTTGTGTATAAATATTCTCTATATATCTCTCTATATAATTATATAATTAATTATAATTAAATGTGCAAAAAGAATCCACTATTTTTTTCGTAATCTTTCATTTTCAACAATTACAATTAATAATTCATCACTGCCAAAATATCTTATTTACCCTCTTATCTATCCTATTACCTACCCCAAAATAACCTCAACCAAATGCTTATTTCCATCATCTTTCAAACATAGTACATTGCCTTCAATTACTCTGCTGTCCACAGTAACTTGCTTTACTCCCTTATTTAATCTATATGGATTTTGAATCCGAATTTCATATTCCGACTTCCCATATTTGTACCTAACAGAGTAACCGGACCAATCTGCAGGAATGCAAGGGTCAATAACGAGAGTTTCTCCCTGCTTTTTAATGCCTAAAATATGTTCTATACCAACCCGGTACATCCACCCTGCAGCTCCTGTATACCATGTCCAGCCTCCTCTACCCGTGTTGGGCGGTATTGCATAAACATCAGCTGCCAATACATAAGGTTCAGTTTTATACCGAGCTGCTTCAATCTGGGTACGAGAATGGTTTATGGGGTTTATCATGGAAAAAAGTTCATAGGCTTTGTCACCTTCCCCTAGTTTCGCAAAAGCCAGTATAACCCATATTGCAGCATGGGTATATTGTCCGCCGTTTTCTCTTACCCCTGGTACATACCCTTTTATATAGCCCGGTTCCAGGTCACCTTTATCAAAAGGGGGAGTAAATAGTTTTATGAGCCCCGCTTCCTTGTCAACAAGGTAATTCTCAACTGCATTTAAAGCCTCCCGTGTACGGTTTTTGTCTCCAAAGCCGGATATGGCAGCCCAGGATTGCGCAACGGAATCAATCCGGCATTCACTATTCTGCGTAGAACCTAACGGTTTGCCGTCATCAAAATATGCCCTCCGATACCAACTGCCATCCCAGGCGTTTTCTTCTATTGCCATAATAATTTGAGTAATTATTTTTCTAAATTCCTCTACTTTTTCGGAATCTCCCATTTTCTCACAGATTGGAATGAACTTTTTCATTACAGTACATAGAAACCAACCTAACCATATACTTTCGCCTTTGCCTTTATTACCCACTGTATTCATACCGTCATTCCAATCCCCCGACCCTATAAGAGGGATACCATGTTCACCAAATTTCAAGGCTTTTTCAATAGCTTTTATACAATGTTTGTAAACTGTATCTTTTACTTCTGAAACTCTTGGGATGTTATACCTTTCACTTTCATCTTCATCCAAAGGTCTGTCTTCAATATATGTTATCTCTTCATTCAGTAAATCCCAATCGCCTGTACACGTTATATAGTCTGCAGTAACATAAGGAAGCCACAGCAAGTCATCGGAATACCTAGTACGTATACCTCTACCGGTTTCCGGATGCCACCAGTGCTGCACGTCCCCTTCAATAAATTGCCTTGATGAATGAAGCATTATCTGCTCCCGCGTCAACTCAGGCCACGCATATACTAATGCCATCACATCCTGCAACTGATCTCTGAACCCAAAGGCCCCTCCGGATTGATAAAAAGCTGACCTTGCCCATAGGCGGCAGGATATTACCTGGTATAAAATCCAGCCATTTAGCATCACATTCATAGTTTCATCAGGTGTATAAACCTGGATTATACCTAGTTTCCTATCCCATAATTCCTTTACTTTTTCAAATTCTTTTTTTGCTTCAGCTATACTTCTGTATTTTTGGCATAAATTTATTACCTGCCCCATATCCTTACCTTGTCCAAGAAGAAATACTAATTCTTTTTTCTCCTTAGGCTCCAATTCAACATTAATCTGTATTGCCGCACAAGGATCAAACCCTGCTCCTACAGCGCCTGACAGCATTTTCCTTTTTATTGCTTGAGGATCTCTTAAACTGCCATCTGCCCCTATGAATTCCAGGGCATCGCCTGTGACGTATTTCTCCGGTAAAGAAGAATCAATGAAAGTTATCTTTCCCGCAAATTCCGTGTTAAAAGGGTTTTCTACGGTAAAAATGCCTGAATCCTTATCAATGCTTGTATAAATATATTGTGATGTGTTTTTTTCATGTACACCTAAAACAGGCTTTATATAATAAAATAAAGATAGTTTTCTTTCTACGTCCAGCTTGTTTTCCAAAACAACCAGCGACACCTTAACAGGGTCATCAACAGGCACAAACAATATCAGTTCATGTTGTATCCCTTCACATTGATGTTCAAAAGAAGAATAACCATACCCATGCTTTATTATATACCCATTTTTGTTTCTTATGGGAGATGGAGTCATACTCCAGTATTTACCCGCATTATTATCTCTTATATATATTATTTCCCCCGGGTTATCCGTTACCCAGTCATTTGACCAGGGAGTCAGCTTGTTTTCACGGCTATTTTCAGCCCAGGTATATCCTCCTCCCGATTCGGATATTATAAATCCAAAATTTTTGTTTGATATGACATTTATCCATGGGGCAGGAGTTGTTTGTTTGTTTTTAAGGTAAATTATATATTCCTTTCCATCATTAGCGAATCCGCCCAATCCATTAAAAAACTTTAGAGACACTTGGTTAGCGGGAGACACTTCCCTGGCCACTGGATGTATTTCCTGGAATTTATGTTGTCCCTGTGCTTCAATTCTGCTTACATAATTCCTGTTTTCACAAACACTGCTTTCATAATGGGTTACTTCCTTGGTACTTTTTTCTTTCATTTTTCTTTCCCATTCTAATTGTTCTTCTATAGGATACGAATTACCTTTTAATACCAATCTGGCCGCAGTATATAATAAAACTACATCTTCATCTGTAATTTGATTTTTGCTAATAATAAACACTCCACCCCTCTTACCCAACAACTCCCTGGCATGGCTTGATGCTACCGCATCCTTTACCATATCCTGAAGAAGTTGTAAATAACCACTTTCATCCTCAGTTATTATTACAAGATCAAGCTCAACTCCTTTCATCCCCCAATACTCATGACCTTTTAGAATCTTATTGATAATTTCTATATCATCCTTTTTATAGATATGAAGAAGGAGAATAGGAATATCACCTGATATACCGAAAGCCCACAAAGCCGGCTGCCCTTTTTTATTGGTTAAAATAACATCCTCCCATTTTCTTCTAAGAGGTCCGGGAATTAATATATGAGGAAGCATTTTTAGATAAAGCTCTATTTCCTCTGCTTTAAATCCCAAGTAACCTGACTCTATCTGACTGCGGGTCCAAGCCAATTCAAAAGCTCTTTCAATCGATTTTACCTGGCTGTATTTTTCAGCAATTTCTATGGCCTCCTTATGCGTTTCACTTATTGCCGTAACATATGATAAGCGTACAGTTTTGCCCGGTTCTATTTTAACCCTGTACCTTATGCTCATTATAGGGTCAAGAACAAAGCCCGTTGTGTTCGATAAAGGTTGGTCAGGCTCCATTGCCTGCGGATTTGCAAGGCTCCTATTTCTACCTATGAATTTTGCCCTATCTGTTTCATACTCAACATTACCGATAACTTCACCTTCAACTGTTACTAAATGCAAAGCTGTCAATCTCTTATCTTTTTGACTTTTTGGCCTTCTTTCCGCTAAAATACAATTATATTGAGGATTGAACTCCGTTGTAATAAAAAGCTTACTAAATGCTGGATGAGCTAAATCTTCATCAGGATGAGCCAGTACTACTTCCATATAACTTGTAGTTTCTATTATTAACGGTTCATGGTTATAGTTGGTTAAAGATACTCTTCTTATCTCAGAATGTTCCTCTGTTGATACAATAATTTCCATACGGGTTTCAATATTGTCGTCTTTCCTTATAAACTCAGCCTTATCAGGAGAAAACACTACCCTGTACTTTTCAGGCTTTATCCTATAAGGCTCGTAAGTTACCGACCAAACCTTATCGGAAGTAACATCCCTCACATATATAAAACTCCCCTTTGGGTCTTCCAAACTTGCCTTCCATCTTGACACGACAATATCATTATACTTGCTGTAGCTTAAGCCACCATCTGTCACCATTAGTGAATATTTGCCGTTAGATAATATATGCATATGGGGAAACCCTGAATCAGGTATTCCAAACCGTCTAATAACCCTGCCGCCTTCAATAATAATTCTTTTTGCAGGAACTAATTTAACTTTGTATCCCTTAGTTAAAATAGCATTGTAAGGTACCCTTTCCTGCAACAAAAGCTCTGCAGCCTTTATTGAAGGATTTTTGTGAAATCTTTTCTGGAGAATATTGTTATTTAAGTAGTTGTTTAATGCAAGAAGGCTCATACCCTGATGATGAGCCATAAAGGACTTTATAATAGCTCCCCTTTGTCCCGAAGTCAACCTGGAAGGGGTATAATCTATCGCCTCGTATAAACCGTAATTACTATACAATCCTTCTTCCATCAGTCTATGGATGTTTTCTATTGTACCGTTCGGATCCAAATTTAAAGCAAGCATCGTAGAATATGGGGCAATAACCATGTCGTTAACCAAGCCTCGTTTCAGTCCCAATTCAGGCACTCCAAAAGCCTTATACTGATAATTTAGGTTAATATCAAAAGCATAGTAGGCAGATTCCGATACTCCCCATGGTATATTTCGTTTTCTTCCGTATGTTTTCTGGGTTTTTACTACGCATCTATAAGTTTCATCCATTAAAGTGTTTTCATAGTTTGCCATGATTAGTAATGGCATGAGATACTCAAACATTGTGCCTGTCCATGATACCAGTCCTCTGCAATCATCTGCCATTGTCAACCTTCTGCCAAGTTTAAACCAATGCTTTTTATCCACTTCTCCTCTTGCAATAGCTATAAAGCTGGTTTGGCGGGATTCAGATGCCAAGAGGTCATAATATGCCTTGCTGAACCTGTTCTTTTCAACATCATATCCAATATAGAAAAGTTGCCTTTTTTTATCATAAAGCGTGGAAAATTTGACATTATTAATAAGTTTATTAATGCGCTCAGACAAACTATTACACAAATTAATAAATTCGCCGGCCTTGATGGCCGCAGCTTCTATATCTTCTGCTAACTCTTTTAATAATGCTTTTCCTTTCCCTATCTGTCTCGGTGACCCATTATCCGTAATATCTAGCATATTTTGTATTTCTTTTATCATATCCTCATATAAATTCGGTAATTGGTTAAATAATAAACTTCCTACTTTATGACCCTTGAAAATCTTAAATATAAATTCTTCTATAATTTGTCTGCTTTCTGAATCAAGCGAAGCAGAGTAATCATTACAAATAGATACTTTTGATAAAGGTAAAAAGCTTACCAATTCTTTCTTATAAATCTCAGCAGTTAAAAGAAGTTTGTCTAACCACGGAAAATTGTTGAATTTTTTATTTGAAGTATACCTTTTCATACTGGAAATTACCTGCTCCAAAAGCTTTTTCCAATGTTCAACATCTATTTCCCCTTTTAATATGCTTATTTCAAGATAAATATCAACCTGTTCCTCCAAAAATGCTATATTAATATTAAAATTGTTATCAATAGAAGGTTCCACCTCTATACTCTTTACTTCTTCCTTTATAATATTTAAGATATCTTTTAGCCCAAGAGCCATGTTTATATCCACAGGACTGCTGTTTAGAATATCCTCTATGGCTTGTCTTACAACCATCAAATACCCAACAAAATTACCACTGTCAACTGTTGAAACATAAGCCGGCCTCAATACTTTAAGAGTGTTGGTATTATACCAATTGTAGAGATGTCCTTCCCACTTCTCCATTTTTTCAATGGTTGTAACTACTTTATCAAGCCACATTCCCATTTCAAGAAAACCAATATACCCTAAATCTTTTGCAGATATTATGGAAGCCATCATTAGTCCAATATTAGTAGGAGAAGTTCTGTGAGCAATACCTTTATATGGTTCCTCCTGGTAATTATCCGGGGGAAGGAAATTGTCCTTCTCGGTTACTAAATCCTCAAAATATCCCCAGGTTCTTCTGGCAATCTTTCTTAAAAGCTGAATATCTTCCGGACCCGGTTTTTCAACTTTTTTTACATACGGTTGGCTTATAAGGTAAGCAATATAAAATGAAGCAATCCAAGGTACGGATATTATAAATGCCGGTATGATCATTCCAGGGTTTAAATAAATTGTCCCAAATAAAAACACAACACCGGTTACTGAAGACATCCACATTCTTTTCCAAAAACTTTTTACATCATTTTTAAGAGAAGCTTCCATATCGGCAGCAGTCACCCATTCCAGCATATTTTTTTTAGTAAAGGAAAGCCTTATTATTGTACGGATAATAGCATCAACCATCAAGTAGGCTTGATATGGGATAAAAGTTAGCTGCAGTAAAGCTTGATACAAGCTTGCCTTTAGAGGACTCATACCCTGGGCATACTTTCCCTGCCTGTACTTAAAATAATTACCTGCCAAAAGGTTATATATTATTTGAATTAAAGGGTAAATGGTAACTGTTAACACAGCAAGGCCAAGCCATACATATCCACTGCCAGGTAGTAGGACGAATCCTAATATTATCAGCAATAGTAGTGAAGGGTTTATAAGGCTTCTTCTCATATTATCTATTATTTTCCATTTGCTTATTATTGATAATGGATTTCTGACCAGGTTGCCTTCCCTGTCTTTAACTATACGCCCCAACCAGGGTACAAGTTGCCAGTCTCCTCTTACCCACCTGTGCAACCTCATAGAAAAAGAGTTATACCTGGCAGGGTATCCATCTACCAGTTCAACATCGGTAACAAGGCATGCACGGGCATAACACCCTTCCAACAGGTCATGGCTTAATACCGAGTTTTCCGGTATGGCTTTTTTCAATACTTCCTGAAAAACGTCCAGTTCATAAATACCTTTTCCTGTAAAAATGCCTTCCCCAAACAAGTCCTGGTAAACATCCGATACTGCAGTTGTATAAGGGTCAATACCTCCCTGTCCTGCAAACACTTTTGTGAAAAATGAAATACTTGCACTGGTAATGCTTATATTAATCCTCGGTTGAAAAATGCCATACCCCTCTATTACTATTCCTTTTTTCTTGTCAATAATTGCTCTATTCATAGGATGGGCAATAGTCCCTACAAGGGTTTTTGCAGTTCCTATAGGCATTCTTGTATCCGCATCCAGGGTAATCACATATTTAATACGAGGTATATCGGAAAATTCACAGCTAATGACATTATAGCTTGTTCCCGACGAACCTCTTAAAAGGTCATTTACTTCAATTATTGCACCCCTTTTGCGTTCCCAACCCATCCATCGCTTTTGGACAGGATTATATTGTCTTTCCCTGTGGAAATAGTAAAATATGTCTTTCCCTTCTTCTCCATAACGCTTGTTTAACTCCTTAATTCCTTTAATTGCTGCTTCTATTATTTTTTCATCTTCGGGAAGATTCTTTGATGCCGCATCCTTAAAATCTCCAACCAATGCAAAATATATGTTCTTCTCTTTGTTTGCCAGATAATGCACTTCAAGCTGTTCCAATAAATCATTGACCCTTTTTTCATTAGGGAGAAGAGTGGGAACTATAACCATTGTGCTGTGTTCTTGTGGAATACCATCCTTTAATTCAAGCTTAGGCAACAGAGATGGAGAACAAATATGGCTTACAGCGAAATTTACAAGTGCAATAGCTATTTCACTTGCTGGAATGATAACCACAAAAGCTGACAATAAAGTTAAAAAAATAGATTGTATACCCTTATTGACGGTTGCATATGATGCATAATAACTTAAAAGAAGAGTAATAAGTGTCGTAAATAATACAATTGTGCCAAGATAAAAATAAGCCGGATATCTTTTTGTAATTTCTCCCAGGTATCTTAATCCCTCGGTTTTACAGTTTATTTTTGAGAGAAGCAAGCTCTTTCCTTTTCCTAAAATATAGTAACCGATGTGGTCCAGAGGACTTTTCTCTTTACCTGCATACTCCTGTGCACACTCCAGTGCCTTAAGGGCTATAAGAGTTTCAGAAACATTACATACCCTTGCCAACTTATTTACAGAATTGCGGTAATAATTTTTTGACTTATAATCCATTTTCATATATACATTAGCAGGATCACGCCTTAAAATGCTTTCTACGTAACTTAGTGATTCAAATACTTCATTCCAATCCATTGATTGGACTAATTTAAGGCTGGTCAGGGAGTTTCCTATAGATACCTGGAGTGCTGCCTGGATCTGATGTTCAAAGGCTGCAACATCGTCAGACTTTAAACCTTGGTCAGCCAGCTTCTCATCAATATATTTAATTATAGGTAATAATATTCTGCCCTGTTTTTTTAGTATTTTTACTAAATGTTCAATAAAAGAAGAGTATATTTCTCCCCCATCTTTTACATACTCGTTAAGGAACCACAAAATTTCTTCTTTACCTCTATTTAAGTTATTTTTGATAAGATCTCCTATTTCTTCAGCCTTACGCCACTGTTTTTTAGTGTTAAGCATCTTTACACATATCTGCCTTAAATTCTCTATTAAAGCGATACGTACCATTATCGCAAGGGCCCAGAGTTCTTCCGATGACAGTACTTTCTGAGTCTGATAAGCTTCAATGAATCCAACTATCGTATTTTCATCTATCCTACCATCAGTATGGGAAACAATCTCTAAAGCTATAGCAAATATTCGCGGATAGCCCTTTAAATAACCGCTTTTTAAAACCGGAAGCCTGGAAAAGCTTTTCCAAGGAATATTCTGCTTTATATCTTTAAATTCTTCTTCAATAACGTAAAAATTATCAAGGAGCCACTCGGCCGAAGGGGGAACCGGCAGATTCTTCTGCACATCATTATTCAAAACTCTATATATCTGGGCAATAACCCTATAGTTGCTATTCATCCTTGAAATAAGCCAACTTAGAGCACTGGAACTTTTTTTTACAATATGGTTCCTGGCTATGCCAACTGCATGATTTTTAAGCTCTTCAGGGCCAAGTATGGCATCATTGATTTCAACTTCCCTTTTCTTTTCCTTTCTGTCGGAAAGCAATAACATAGAAAGAAAAATTACCAAACTTACTAAAACCATATATGTAGGTACAATCATTAAATCCATTGTAAGCAATTCACCATTCCCTAAAATTTAGTTTATATTTAACCTATTTTTATTAGTATTACCCAAATTTTAAATAATTAATATTTAGCCTTATTGGTGCATTTTTCAAAAGTAAAGAAATATATTCCAGTAACATGACCATTCCTTTCAATATTTTCTTCACTCAAATTAAATTTACCCAACGCACCCAGTGTACCTTGAAAAATAATTAATTCAAATATAGAATATTAATCTGGAGAATGTTAATCCGGAAAATATTAAACTGATGGAGGTATACTATGAAAAGTTATAAAAAAGAATTATGGTTTGAGACAAAAAAGCGCAGAGAATTTATTAATATAACACCTCTTGTTGAGGACTGCCTAAAAGAAAGCGGTATAAAAGAAGGGTTACTTCTATGCAACGCAATGCATATAACTTCAAGCGTATTTATAAATGACGATGAAAGTGGCCTGCATAAAGATTTTGAAATTTTTCTTGAGAAACTTGCTCCGGAAAAACCTTATAGTCAATATTACCATAATGGATTTGAAGATAATGCAGATGCCCATTTAAAACGTACTATAATGGGAAGGGAAGTTGTAATTGCGGTAACTGACGGCAAATTGGATTTCGGCCCCTGGGAACAAATATTTTACGGCGAATTTGACGGTAAGAGGAGGAAAAGGGTACTGGTAAAAATTATTGGCGAGTAAATATTTATACTGAAATTTTTTATGACAGAAAATTAACAGGAGAATAAATATGGAAAATTTAGTAGTAATAAACCAGGTAATAATACTTTTTTTAACAATGATCACAGGATTTGTTGCAAAAAAGCGTGATATTATTAATAACGACACAATAAAGAAATTATCAGAAATACTTTTACGCATCACCCTGCCGGCAATGATTATATTTTCTTACAACCGGCAGTTTTCAAAAGAACTTCTGGCAAAAGGAGGAATAATGCTTGTGTATTCCCTGGCAATCCATCTTTTCGGAATACTGCTGGGGAATATAATTTATTGGAAATATCCGAAAAATATAAAAAACGTACTTAAGTTTGTCACTATTTATTCAAACTGCGGATATATGGGTCTACCGGTTCTGGAAGCCTTGTACGGACAAACAGGCATTTTTTATGCTTCTATATACATAACAATTTTTAATATCCTTACCTGGACCAACGGTGTCATGATATTTACAGGTGAAAAAGACATCAAATCCATGAAAAAAGCCCTGGTTAATCCGGGAATTATAGCAGTTTTTATCGGGTTGGTAATTTTTTTCTTTTCAATAAAGCTGCCCTACCCTATTCTGAAAACCCTCGAAATGTTCGGATCCATGACCACCCCGCTATCTATGCTTATTATTGGGGCTCTTATTGCCAATACAGATTTTAAAAAGCTTTTTTCAGGATTTGCTTTATACTATGTTACTGCAATAAGACTTATCATTTTGCCCTTACTTACATTAATTACCCTTAAGATAACAGGAATCAATGATTATACACTTCTGGGTTCCTGCGTTGCGACAGCAGCCATGCCTGCAGCTGCCAATACTGCTGTTTTTGCTGAGAGGTACAACGGAGATTCAGTCTTTGCATCCAGGGTTGTTGCTTTTTCAACTATAATATCCATGATTACCATCCCTGTAATTTTCTTATTAGTTTAAGATTATTAGGTTAAGGTTAAAACCAAGAAAATTCGCTTCGCTCATGACTTGAACATCGAACAAGAATGAAAACTAAATTTAACAAAAAATTATTGAAATACACGATAAAAATACCCGTCTATAAAGAGACGGGTATTCATGCATTAGGGAAAATATTTATTAAAGGTTGCAATTTTTCTCCTTATATAAGTGAAAATTAATTTTTTATTACTTTACCAGGAGCTTAAACAAATTATACTTGCCAAAAATTGATACAGCTATCAATGATACAACCGCCATTATTTTTATTAAAATATCAAGTGAAGGCCCTACAGTATCTTTCAGCGGATCCCCAACTGTATCACCAATAACTGCTGATTCATGGGTTTTTGTCCCTTTTCCTTCACCTTCAATTTTGCCTGATTCAATATATTTCTTGCTGTTATCCCATGCTCCCCCGGCATTTGCCGTATAAAGAGCCAGCATAATAGCGGAAATTGATGTGCCTACCAAAAGACCACCGACAAACTCGGCTCCAAATATAAATCCGCTTACAATAGGAGTCAGCACTGAAATAAGCGCCGGTACGAGCATCTGTTTTAAAGCTCCGGCTGAAGATATTTGGACACACCTTTTATAGTCAGGACGGGTTTCTCCTGTAAGAATGCCCGGCATTGTCTTGAATTGCCTTCTTACTTCCTTTACCATTTCCCTGGCAGCTTTCGTAACCGATTCAATTAACATTCCTGAGAAGAAATATGGCAATGCAGCTCCGACAATTGCTCCGGTCAGAGTCAGAGGGTTAATCATGTTGAGAACAAGATCAAATATGCTGGCCTCTCCACCTGCCGATTGTGCCACAGGTTGTGAGTGAATATACGAAGCAAGAAGAGACATTGCTGCTAGTGCAGCCGAACCTATTGCAAAACCCTTTCCTATTGCTGCGGTCGTATTGCCAACAGAATCAAGTTTATCAGTAATCTTACGCACTTCAGGGTCAAGTTTTGACATTTCGCTTATTCCACCGGCATTATCAGCTATAGGTCCATAAGTGTCTACCGAAACAGTAGCGCTGACAAAAGAAAGCATACCAAGCGCAGCCATAGTTACTCCATATATCCCCGCCACCATGCTTGCAATTACTATTGTCAATCCCAGAAGGATAACAGGCAGCAAGGTTGATTTCATACCTAGTGCCATTCCCTCGGTTATTGTAAGCGCAGTACCTTCAAGAGATGAATGAGCTAACCGCCTTGTAGGTTCATAGTCATAACTTGTATAATATTCTGCTATCCAGCCTATTAAGACTCCGCATAATATACCTAGTAGAGCTGCATACCAGGGAGACATAATCCCCGCTTTAAAGCCAACACTGCTTACATCCACTCCGCTAAAATAATAATATGTAAATACACCGCTTCCAACTATCGTAAGAAATGCAGATGTCCACACTGAAATATTTAGTTCACGATGCGGCTTGTTTGATACTTTTTTGAAGGTTAAATAAGCAATTCCAATAACGCATGATATAATGCCTATAGACGAAAATACTATAGGAAATAATAGCAATTTTGATATAAGTACTTCGGGAACAGGTATATGGGGATGTATGAACATATGTGCTGCCAGAGTTATGCTTGCTATTATAGCTCCAACATAACTTTCCAGAAGGTCGGAACCCAGCCCTGCCACATCACCTACATTATCTCCTACATTATCTGCGATTGTGGCAGGATTTCTAGGATCATCCTCAGGAATATGCGCTTCTGTTTTGCCAACCAGATCGGCTCCCATATCTGCAGCTTTTGTATATATCCCTCCACCCACACGGTTAAACATTGCTATAATAGAACAGCCTAAAGCATAACCTGAAACAGTCATTGTAAAAGGAATATATGTAATCCCCAGCCAATTGGCTTCAATTATAAGGTTTTCAATATTGGTTTGTCCAAGAAGTCTGCCGAATATCAAATATACAATCCCAAGACCCAAAAGTGCAAAACCGCCTACAGCTAAGCCCATAACACTTCCGCCCTGAAAAGCAACTTTCAGAGTACTGCCCAGATTTTTTGTTTCCCTTGCCGTATTGGAAACTCTTACATTTGCTATAGTTGCAATATTCATACCAACAAACGCAGCCAGCTGGCTCATGGTAGCGCCAATTAAAAAGGCTATTCCCGTATACCAGGATAGAAAGATAATTAATGCAATAGCTATAAGGATAGCAACTTTTAATATAACTTTGAATTCATGCAAAATAAATGCATCTGCACCTTCACGAATAGCTTCGGCAATTTCATTCATTAATTCTGTTCCCGTACTGCATTTTTTTACGGAAAAATAATTGAATGCTGCAAACCCCAAGGCTGCAATTACTGCAATTACTAAAAATCCAAGCATAAAAAAAGACCTCCCATGTATAATATTTTCTTACATTTAGCCGCGAGAATTCCTACAACAAGGAAGTATCTTACGGTTATTTTTTATAAATTACTTTTTGGGAGGGATAGGCTAAAATATCACCAATCCATCCCATTATATCATATTACAAAAGCTAATCATAGTCAAAAATATATAATCCAGAGCTGAAGCATGAAAATTTTATTCTTATCCATTAATAGTGGCTGCGTTAGTAATTTTATCCAATTATATAATAATATTACATAAATTTAACCATACGTTTAAGTCATCGGATAACACTATAACC
>JABUEW010000071.1 GCA_013314855.1 Bacillota bacterium
CTAGTTCTTCTTTAGCTTCAATAAAATTTGACAAATATTTTAACTTTTTATAAAATATAAATAATAATTGTAATAAACATTATATGCGAAGATTACTTTAATCAAGTAATAACTTGATAATATTATTTATATAATCTAACTTATTTGACACTATAAATTATAAATAATAATTTGGACTAAAAACCAATTTTTTTATATAATGTATTATAGTTATATAAGTAATAGGTATATGGAGGTTAATAATTATGCAGCGTAGCAACAGGAAAAAAGTCACAATGGATGATATTGCAAAACGTTTAGGAATATCAAAGAATTCTGTATCACTGGCATTAAATAATAAGCCAGGTGTTAGCGACGAACTCAGAAGACGCGTGATAGAAATTGCTTGTCAGCTTAATTATGGCGGCTTTTCAATTAATGAAAAATCAAAAAGCAAATGCATTATTATAATTGTACCGGAATATTTAATTAATGATACTTTCTTTTACTCCGAAGTGCTTTGGGCAATTGAAAGAGAAGCTAAAAACCAAGGTTGTATATCTGTCACAACCAGCATTACCCATGAGGCTGAAGAAAACTTATTGCTCCCACCTATTCCTCATGAAATGAATATATTAGGATTTCTTGTTATCGGTATAATAAAAGAAAATTACTTAAAAAAACTATATGATATTGGTCTTCCTATACTAACTGTGGATATTTTGTACAACAATGTTCCGGTTGATTCAATTGTCTCCGCCAATGTAAACGGAGCATATATAGCAACAAAATATTTAATCGACAACGGGCATAAAAAAATCGGTTTTATAGGACCAATTTTTTCTGCCCAAAGCATATTCGAAAGATGGTGCGGCTTTACCCAAGCAATGCTCAAACATGATTTGGAGCCTAATGCTGAATATAATATCTTAGGGACAAATGAGTATTTTCAGTTAATGGATACAGTGGATGTTCTTGAGCCTTATCTAAATAGAATTACTTCTTATCCGACAGCATGGTTTTGCGCCGGAGATAGAATCGCAATCTCTTTAATTAATATACTTTCAAAGAGGAACATCAAGGTCCCGGATGATATATCTATTATCGGATTTGATGATTTAGAGGTATCAAAGATGATCATACCTCCTCTAACTACAATAAAAATTGACAAGAAGTTGATGGGAAAATTAGCCGTAGACTATTTAATAAACAGAAAATTCTCTGAAATGGGAAATATTAGCATTAATTTGTTAGGCACATTAATAGTAAGAGAATCAGTAAAAAGTATTTTATAGAAATGACTTATCAAAACAGGATTTTCTCCCTGCTATATCCCGGACTATATGCGTCTCCGCTATATTCAGAGCTACAGGTTTCCTCAATATACCCCATCTGGCTTCTAACCATTGAGCCATAACCGCAAAACCCGAATCTTGAGAGAAGGCGTCTTTCATATTGCATTACGAATTCCTCTCCTTAACAACAGACAGACCTATTTAACTGTATAAGCATATTCAAAAGGCAATTCCAAAAGAAATGTATCCAAAAACCGATATTTTGCCGGAAATTTACGTTTGATTACTGCTTTAAGCTCATCATTATTTTTGCAGGAAAGTATTAAAAGTATTAAATGGAGCATATTAATGCTCCATTTAATATATCAGTTAAATCATTGCAAGATATCTTTTCAAATTCTCCAAGCCCACAGATATGCCTGTAAGCGGCTCTTCCATACCCTCAAATTCTATTGAAACGGTCCCGTCATACCCCGCTTTTTTGAGTATTTCTAAGCACTGTACAACAGGTACTTCCCCATGTCCAATTATAGCTCCTCTTAAAAAGTTGCCGGCCCTGGATTTAAACCAACCTGTTCCCGGGTTTGGAGCTGTACCCGGCTTCACATGGAAGTCTTTTACATGCACATGGAATGCATAGGGCGCCAGCCTTCCTACTGCTTTCGCAGGGTCTTCATCAACGCAAAGGAAATTGCCTACATCAACAAGAATCCCAAAATTCTTATTATTAACACCGTTTACAAGCTTCTCAACCCTGTCGCTGTCCTGGCAAAAATACCCGTGATTTTCAACCATGGTACGTATCCCCAGGCTTTCCGCAAACTCTGTTACAGCCCTGCAACCCTTTATTAATATGGGTAAGGCATCATCAAAGCCTTTAGGCCCTACATATCCGGGTAAAAATCCTCTAGTGGCATCATGGCGCATTCCGGTTGCTCCCAGTATTTTTGCAATTTTTACTTCACCTTTTACTCTTTCTATCTCGGCCTCCAAATTACCGTTTGATCCATTAATAAAATCGGCTCCGATAGTATAGTTTCCCATTTGGATACCTACACGAGCACACTCTTCCTTGACTTTTTCGGCAAAAGACTCTATAAATTGGCCTTCCGGAACTCTAAGCCCGGAAAATTCAATCACATCAAATCCCATTTCCTTTGCTTTTCCAATAACCTCAAGCTGGCTCATGGTCTCATTGTTCATTAAGGCACTAAAACTATATGTGCTTACTCCTATTTTCATACATTCAGGCATTTTCACTCAAGACTTTAGTCATCTTAAGAGGAAATGCCATCCTCCCTTCCCATAATAAAGTTTTGTTTTTTTAACCTAATTGATCATTCTATTTCACTCATAACTTTTTTCAAGAATTCAACTGCCATTCGGATATCTTTTTCGGGATTTTCTCCAACTTCCCTTTCAATTGTTAAAAATCCATTATATCCTATAGATTTTAATGCCTTCAGGTATTCCGGAAAATTGACGCTGCCTTCTCCAAGAGGGACTTCTTTAAAAGCCGCTCCCAGTTGAATTTCTTCCTCAATCATTCCATAAATTACTTCAGGGTTTCCTTTTCTTAACATAATCCCGTCTTTTGCATGGGTATGTACAATATAATCCTTCAGATTGTAAACTGCTTCCACAGGGTCATCACCGGTTACCATAACAAGGTTTGCCGGGTCAAGATTAACCCTTACACCCCTTGAATTAAGGCTGTCCAGGAATTTTTTAAGCACTGCCGACGTTTCAGGACCTGTTTCGATAGCGAAATACGCTCCCACTTCGTCACCATATTCAGCCAATTCCTCACAAGCTTCCTGTAAAACAGCCCACCTGGGATGGTTGGGATCCTCGGGTACAACTCCTATATGAGTTGTAACAACATTAGTGTTTAAGTCCTTAGCCAGGTCCATAATCCTTTTTGATTTTTCAATCCTGCGTGGATTATTCTCCCTATCTGCAAAACCTTCGCCAAGGTCACCGCAAAGAGCTGATATTACAAGGCCGTTTGACGTAACCAAATCCAGAAATTCTTTCCTTTGTTTGGCGCTAAGATTTTCAGGAGCCATTGGTCCTCTTGTAGTATATACCTGTATTCCCTGGGCTCCTACTTCTTTTGCTTTTTTTACAGCTTCCTTAATGTCTATCCGGAACGAGTCAACAATAACACCAATTTTAAAATCTGCCACAACAATCATACCCTCCTTTAATTTTTTTGATTTTTAAATATTTGCATATTCAAATTATATATTCAATATGCAAAATACTTAACTATATAATATTATATAATTTTTATATTACATGATTAGATATTACATGTTTAATGATTAAAATGTCAAGGTTAAGATTTGCTTTCTTGTTTGTTTTTCCTGGCTCATTAGGTAGAATTTTAGCTTATTCGTTTCTTATCGCATCGAGGGCACTTATCCTCATAGCCCTTGATGCAGGATATGCCCCGGAAATTATACCCACCAGTGATGCAAAACCCACTGCAGCTAATGCAAGCCATAACGGGATAATGGATATTTGGTTCTGGGCCCCAGGCATACTCCAGCCTATATCTAAAAAGCTTATACCTGCACGGTTAAGTAAGAATGAAGCACCATAGCTAAAACCAATACCTAAAATTCCGCCCAAAAAACCTATCATTGCAGACTCAAGCAAAAACAACCTTCTAATGTCTCCCAGGATACATCCTAAAACCTTCATGATACCGATTTCCCGGGTTCTTTCATAAATAGACATTATCATGGTATTGGTAATACCAAGGGCTGCAATAAACAAAGCTACAGCTCCTATGGCTCCAAGTACCGTCCTAATGGTTTTGGTAGCATTAAGCATTTGCCTCAATATATCAGTGAGGCTGTATGCTCCATAGCCCATTTCTTTAATGGTTTTTTGTACCCTCTCCACATCTTCCAGTTTCTTCACCTTAACCCATGCTTGCTCATAGCTCTGAGTGCTGCTTCCTGAAAGAGGCCCATAAGATATCCTGCCTGGAGTTCTTGTATTTCTGTTGTTTGCCTGTATCAGTTTTTTAAGGTAATCAATGTTAATATAAGCGGAATAATCCTTTTCATTCTGTCCCTGCTCTAAAAGTCCCACGACCTTAACTTCAATAGGCCTGTTTCTTTTATCTCGTACCTGCTCTTGCCTTTCCCGTGCATATTTCTCGCCATAACTCATATCAAACGTCATAACAATTTTATCATTAAAAACATCCACATTAGGTGTTTCCTGCCCCATAGTATCGTAGTACCAATACCGGGTACGGGAGCTGGGATTGTAGAAATTATTTGGAATACTATTTCCAAAAACTAAAGAGTTTGTATCCTCCGGTGTAAGAAGCCTTCCCTCACTCAACTTAAAGTCAAAGGCCTGCATGGCATTGACATTTATACCTACCACTTGAATATAAGCAACATATTTCCCCGATACAAACTTAAGATAGGAATGGAGCAAAGGGGTAACAGCTTCAACCCCTTCAATCTGTGCCATCTTTTCTAAGGCTTTATCATCCAGTGTATTTCTTTGCACATTACCCCCCTTTACGGCTACTTTCTGAGTTTCATTTTCAACCTCAGGGACATAATAGGTATTTACGGTAATCAAATTAAGGCTTCCCATCATGCTTACCTGTTTTTTAAAACTTTCATTCATGCCTATTCCAAGAGAGAGCATAACAACTATTGATGCGGTACCTACGATAACACCCAGCACAGTCAATATGGTTCTTACTTTCCTTCTCCATAAATTCCTGAAAGCCATTCCAATAATATCAATGCTATTCATCGAAAGTCATGCCCGCCTTTCTTATCCGCCTCCTGCGGAGGATAATTATTAATACAACTATAATTACAATCAATCCGCCACCTGCAATTCCAATATTTAATGGGGTAAACAAATTTTTTTGTTGCTCTGTTCCAGGCATTCCTCCCGGGAATTTATCTACCATTTCGCCACCTTCATGGGGCACTTGAGGCCTCTCCATGGGCATGACATTGATATTTATCTCCTGTCTCATTTCATTCTTGTTTCCGGCCTCATCTTCAAAACTAAAAACAATAGCTCCCTTTACTTCTCCTGTAGTTAAAGGAGTAATCATACTCTCAAAATAGTCACTTCTGCCCGGCTCAAAATTACCTGCAAAATAATTGGCACTTTCAGCTTGCAATCCTTCTCCTTCAAATTTAACCATAAGATTGTATAAAGTGCTTTTGCCCATATTAAAAAAGTCCAGAAATATTGGTATTGGCTGACCTTCCATAATAGATTGGGGCAGATTTAGCTGGCCCATAACAAGCCTCTGTTCTTGCTTTACAGGAATACTTATTTTTTCGGAGGCAGTGTATTGGTTGCCTTTCTCATCTTCATATTCAAAATTAATATTCAAAATGTGAGATTTTGGCGCAGCATCGGATTTAGGATACAATTCAACCTCCCTTTCAACTATACTCTGTATTCCCATACTTTCAATAAAAAAGGTGTTACTGCTGCTGGTTGGAATGAATACGCCTTCATCTGCGAAAAAAGTTACCTTAATATTTCTTACAGGCAGTAATTTGCTTGTATTAAGGAAAGCCAAACTTAACATGAAGTTCTGTCCCGCTTTAACCTCTCCAGGTTCGAAGGAATATCTGCTTATTATAATTTTAGGCACTGTCTTTTCTTCGATTTCTTTCTCTTCTTCCTTCTTTTCCACATAAACACCTGCATACCTGGTTAGTGAATACTTATCTACCTTGCCTTCTACATTTTGTCCGTCTCCATTCTCATCTTTTACTTCTATATCCTCATATTCTATATTTATTGTTATTAAATGGTTTTTAGTAATTGCACCCTTATCTGCAAAAAGTGTAAACTTCAAGTCCCTTGATTGTCCTACTCCCAAAGAGTCAAAAATAACCGTACTCATAGATTTTGGTAAAATTCCGGTGTCGCATGTTAATGCAACTTTTACATTACGTGCTTCATCTTTGCCTATATTCTCAAGGGAAAAACTTAAATCGAACTCTTCGCCGGCTTGGATTGTGCTGGTCGGAAAATCCAAATCCCTCAATATAAGCTCCGGTTTTGTTTCTTCTTCTTTTACTTCCTCTTTTTGATTGATACGAATGAAAAACAGGTACTCTTCCGAGTAAGGATTTCCTACTCCATCCTTGTATTCCACTCTTGCTTTGAGAGAAACACTACTACCCGTAAATCTTTCCGATATAATCAACATGTATTCAACTTTGCCCTCTCCCTGGCCGTCAATCTGTTGTATGTATTTGGGAACAGCAGACCTATATGTAGTTACTCCTTCGCTGCTCAATCCTTCCAAATCAACTTTAATATCCTTGGCCGGTAAAGAACCTTGGTTTTTAAAGAATAATGCCAGGCTCATAATATTCCCGGGCGACGGATCGTTACTATAAGTTTGAATATTTCCCAAAATAAGCTTCGGAGGAGTTTTGTCATTTACAATCTTAATATATATCGTTTCAGTTGATGTAAATAAATTATTGTAAATATTATAATATTGGTAATTAAGTGTTATCGGGTAAAGCCCTTCCTTTGCATCAGGTTTTATTTTTATTTTATAAGAAACCTTATCTTCCTTATTGGCTTGTATCTTCTCTATATTGCAAGCTAAAGCTATCTGATCAAAAGTAAAAGGCAGAGCGTTTACATTGCTTGTATCTATAGCCACATTTATGTTTTTAGCTTCATAAATACTATCGTTGACTAAAGGAAGGCTCAAAACAGTATCCTCGCCGGCTTTAAAAGCAGGCATTGGAATATCGCTTTTTATATTAATGCTTGGTTTATACTTCGTCGTGTCCGGAACAGTATTATCACTTCTGTCACTTTGGGTTTCTACATAAACATTCCAGCTGGTTGTAGCATTATCAGATACACCTTCTATCTTATAATCGCATATAAATCCTAAAGATACAAAATTATTCGTCCCGTTATAAACAAATTGTAAAGTAAATTTGCGTTCACCGGGGCTGGCAAGAGTGCCGTCCGCAACTATTTCCCAACCATAACCGATAGGTGAAAGAGATTCCTGTTGCAATGTAGATAAAGAAATATTACTAAGTTCTTTTCCTGAATTATTAATAAGTTTTACTGCAACTGTGAACAACTTACCTTTTTGTGCAACTTTATCCGAGGCATTTTCATCGACAACCAACTTTACAACCCCATTTTCTTCCTGAGCCTCTGCAAGCGGTGCCCAGAGCATTGTAAATAAACTAAAAGTAATTAATAAATACACAATAACAACTTTAAAAACACGCATATCCTTTAATCCTCTCATATTATCCTCCCTAATTTTTTGCACTGTTTGTTTCAATTCTCTCAATCCTTCCGTCTCTAATATAGAATATCCTATCCGCATACCTTGCAATGTCAATATCATGAGTCACAATTATTAAAGTTTGATTATTTTTCCTTGCCATTGAAGTAATAAGGTCCATAACTTCCTTTGTAGTTTTTGTATCAAGGTTTCCTGTAGGCTCATCAGCAAAAACAATTTCCGGGTTGCTCACAAAAGCCCGTGCTATTCCAACCCTTTGCTGCTGCCCACCGCTCATCTGGGTTGGTTTGTGTTTAAGGTGGGTTTCCAGCCCCACTCCTTTTAACATTTTTCTTGCCCGCTTATCTCTTATAACTTTGGGAATTCCCTTAAAGGTCAAAGGAAGGCTTACATTTTCAAGAGCAGTTAAAGTTGGCATAAGATTATAAGATTGAAATACAAACCCCACATAATCCTGTCGGAATTTTGCAAGTTTCCTCTCGCTCAGCTTATGTATTTCCATGTTTTTAATAATAATGCTGCCTTTTGTAGGTTTCTCCAAACCTGCCATAAGGTGCAGCAGGGTAGATTTTCCCGAACCGGATGTACCAAGGAAACAACAGAACTCTCCTTTCGGTATATTTAAACTAATATTATCTAAGGCGACAACTTTTTCATTTCCTATTCTGTATACTTTTCGTACATCCTGAAGTACAATTATATTTTCCAAATATCCTCACACCCCCTTTAAAAAGCATTTTATCAAGGCCTTACCATTAATTGATTAAAATTTTGTTAAAAATATAATTACCTTCAATTTATAATCAGTAATTTTAGACGTATAAGAATTAGATAAAGTTTCAATTACAGTAAATGTTTTTACAGTTTATTTAAAAAAATTCAATTAACTTAAAATTTAAACTTATAAAAAATGAAGGAGAAGCTCTCTCCTTCCCCTTTTCAATGCCCCAGGCCTTTTATTTTAACCTATGCACCAAAAAGTATACTTCTAACAGTCTTCACCGCATATTTCATTTTTAGCATTTATATAACTTTCATATGTATTACTATCAAAACAAACAATAAAAACTTTTGAAATACTATTACCTTCATCAGCTTCCAGGAACTTGTTTATTTCATTTACTGCAATTCTTGCAGCCCTGTTTACAGGGAAACCATAAGCGCCGGTACTTATTGAAGGAAAGGCAATTGTCTTAATATCATTTTCTATAGCAAGCTTAAGAGAATTTTTGTAACATAGTGCCAATAATTCATCTTCTCTATCATTCCCGCCCTTCCATACAGGACCAACAGTGTGTATTACATATTTCGCCGGGAGATTATACCCCTTTGTGATTTTTGCCTCTCCCGTTTCACAACCGCCCAAGGTTTTACATTCTTCAAGAAGCCCGGGACCTGCAGCACGGTGAATAGCTCCATCTACCCCACCGCCACCCAGAAGGGTTTTATTTGCAGCATTAACAATAGCATCTACTTTAACTGTTGTTATGTCTCCTTCAATTATTACAAGTTTTTGCATACCATCCTCCATAAAAATAGTTTTTGCATAGTTTTTGCATAAAACATTATACCGCAATCTTTTTAATTAGTTCAATAATAATTAATATTATAGGCTGATGTATAATATAAACCAGTAAAGTATTTTTCCCCAACCAACTTATAATATTATTCTTCAATTCAAAGTTTAAAATACTTTTTTTATCTTTATACAGGACCTTTCCTAATATTATACCATAAATAAAAATCCCGAGCCATGGTATAAGAGGATAGTAGTCTGACGATACAAATTTTTCGCTTGTTATTCCAAGAATAAAAAAATAGTCAAAAGCAGGATTCAACCTTGAAACATACCCCCCCAGTATTAAAATGACAGTACCTAGAGCTGTAAGAAAGTATTCGTTCAGTTTCCTTAATAAGGGATACATTAATATGCTCAATCCAAGGAAATGCAATACCCCAAACTTTATACCCATTTCAACATTATAAAGATGGGTAACTACGGTTATACCTAGAGCAACAGCAAGTATTTTCAAAGCCCTTTTAACATTGCTTCTGCTTAAAGTACAGCTTATACCGGAAATTAATATAAAAAGTATCCCTGCAGCACTTCCTGTAATTTTATTGAATCCTTTACTATAATCTACATCATAACCAAATATATCCTTCATGTCAAAAATTATATGAAAATATATCATTAAAAGTAACGCTATTCCCCTCAAAAAATCCAATTCCCATATACGGCCTTTTTTTTCAGTGTTTTGCAAATTTGATCTGCTCTTATCTTCTATATATAATTCGCTGTTGTTTTGCAAATTTACTTTATTCACCATAAATATCCACTCTTTCTCAAATAACCTAAAGCTATTATATCACAATTATTGTTTTGTGAATTCTTAATATTTTTTGTAAGAAATATGTCTTTGGGTAAAAATCATTGTTGTAGACAGAAAATTAGTTTATAATTAATTACAATATAAAAAATTAATTACAATATAAAATATAAAATTAAAATTTAGGAGGGATTCAATGATTATTATAGGTGAGAAAATCAATAGTACCCTTAAAGCTGTACGCCCGGCTATTGAAAACTATGATGCAAAATTTATACAGGATCTGGCTAAAAAACAATATGAAGCAGGTGCAAACTACATTGATGTAAACGCAGGAATGTTCCATGAGAACGAACCTGAAAGGCTGGAATGGCTGGTTAAAACAGTCCAGGAAGTAATTGATGCCCCTTTCGCTTTGGACTCACCTAACGCAACAGCCATAGAAAGAGCCCTTAAAGTTAACAAAAACGGCAAACCCATTATTAACTCAATAACAGATGAAAAGGAGAGATATGAATCTATCTTGCCATTAATACTGGAGTATAACACAGCGGTAATAGCCCTTTGTATGGATGACAGTGGAATGCCTGAAACTGTAGAAGACAGGCTGGAAATCGCTGAAAGAATAATCGGGAAGCTAACCGGCAGAGGTATAAAACCTGAAGACATTTATATTGACCCTATGATAAGGCCTATAGGTACAGGCTCCCACTATGGTGTTGTGGCCCTGGAAACTATAAGAGCTGTAAAAAATAAATATCCCGATGTCCACATAGCTTGCGGCCTTAGCAATATTTCCTTTGGTCTTCCCGGCAGAAAAGTTTTAAACCAGGCATTTCTTATAGCTGCCATGGCAGCAGGCATGGACGGAGCAATACTTGACCCTCTTGATAAAAAATTGATGACTTACCTTTTTGCCACTGAGGCACTGCTTGGGCAGGACGATTTTTGCATGAATTATTTATCAAAGTATAGGGAAGGCTTACTTGAAATATAAACGGCAGTAAAAGGCGATATCCGGAGGGACATTATAATAAATGAGGGTACTAGGGATAATAGCCGAATATAATCCTTTTCATAATGGACACCTGTACCATTTGCAGGAATCTATAGTCTATACTTCTGCCGATTATACAGTATGTGCCATGAGTGGCAATTTTGTTCAAAGGGGCGAACCTGCCATTGTAAACAAATGGGCAAGAGCAAAAATGGCATTATCGGCAGGTGCCGACCTTATTGTAGAAATACCTGTAATATATGCAACAGCAAGCGCTGAATTTTTTGCTCACGCGGGAGTAAAAATTCTTGATAGCCTCGGCATTGTAGATTATATGAGTTTTGGGAGTGAGATAGGACAAATAGAGCCGTTGAACTCTGTTGCAGAAATATTGTCCCATGAGCCTGAGCATTATAAAGTCCTTTTAAAGGAATGCCTGGATTCAGGCCTGTCATATCCGGCAGCAACAGAAAAAGCACTGCAGGAATACTTAAAGAAATTCCACATTATCAATTTTACGTCTATTAATATAAACCAAATTATGAGTTCTTCCAACAACATTCTTGGAATTGAATACCTTAAAGCATTAAAGAGATTGGGAAGCAAAATTACTCCTGTTACAGTAAAGCGTAAGGCTAATTTATACACAACAGAGCACCTTACAGGAGAAATATCCAGTGCAACTGCAGTACGTAAAGCTATATTAAAGGATTCGGTTTTCATTGACGATAATGTTAAAAGGGCTCTACCCTTAAAAAGTGCTGAAATACTTGAAAATGAATTTTTTAACGGCAGAGGCCCTGTTTCATTGGATTGTTTTGAAAGTATCATTATGGCAATAGTAAGGAAAATGCAGCCTGAAGATATAAAGCTTTTCTGTAATATTACAGAAGGGCTGGAAAATAGGATAAAGAATGCCGCCTATAATTCCGGAACCATTAACCGGCTTATAGAAAATATCTGCACCAAGCGTTACACAAAAACCAGGGTACAAAGGATGCTTTTATGTTTGCTTCTGAACATAACAGCACGGGAATTCCAAACTTTCAATAATTATGGTGGGCCCCAATATATAAGAGTCCTAGGTTTCAATAATAAGGGAGCCCACCTTCTTTCAAAAATAAACAAAAATGCCTCTCTTCCTGTTATTATTAAGACGGCAGACTTTACCAAAACTTGCAACACACTTCTTAATAAAATGCTTGAAAAAGAAGCTTTATCAACAGATATTTTCGTTTTGGGGTATAAAAACCCCGATTTTAGAAAAGCTGGACAAGAATTTACCAGTAATCCAGTAATATTGTTATAACTCACCCTAACCCGTAGCTCGGACCATCAATCTATTAAACTTATCCAGCGTTTCAAAAAATGCTTCTATATTGCTTACAGGTGTACCCGGTGGAATGTCACACCCTGAAGATAGTACAAAGTTTTTGTAAATAGCTGTATTCTCCAATAATTCCCAGGTCTTATTCTTCACATCCTCCCTGCTTCCATTCTTAAATACCCCGGCAGGATCAATATTCCCAAAGGCAAGCCTTCCCCAAGGTATTTGAGGTAATATACTCTTTAAATCTACTGCATTGCCGAAGTGGAATCCCATGGCGCCTGTTGACACCAAAGAAGGTATAAGTTCCTTTGTATTTCCGCAGTTGTGGAGAATAACCATGAAATAATCGTCTTGTACTGCATCTACAATCTTCTTAACATATTTGGAAGAAAACTCTTCACATTGTATAGGGGAAAGTAACCCTGCAGCCGGCTCTGCAATTATTATTCCATTAGCCCTAACCTTCTTATAGGCTTTTGCATAATTTATAAGAAATTCCGTAGCCTTTTCCAACACTATATGCACCGTTTCGGGTTCAAGGAAAAGCGCAACCATAATCTCCATCATGCCGTAAAGCCTTCCCGCCAGCGAAAAAGGACCAATCTCCCCTGCAAATACCGGCCTGTCTTTTATATTCTTCGCGGCCAGTTCTGCAGCCATAATATAAGCCAATGTACGTCCTTCACCTACTTTTGGTACCTTCAGGGCTTCTGCCGATTCCCTTCCATCAACGATCCTACCCGACACAGTAGGTACCTCTTTGTCGGAAAAAATTACAGAACTTCCAAAGGCCTGAGCCTCTACAGACAAATCCATTACCGTAACAGCCCCCACTGAGGGATATTTTTGTGCAAGGGCTTCAATACACTTAAACTGTGCTTCACCATCAGTAGTTATATCCATTATCGTTTTATTGGTAATTTCCAATCCAGGATAAGTCATTAACGGCATTGCAGACCTATCAATAGAGTTTGATATATTCAGTATCCATTTTTTCATATTTTGTTTCATCTGGAACACATCCTTTCTTCTAGGATAATTATAAATCCCATGTTCTAATATTTTCTTATAAAATATTTATATTCTTTGTATTTTTTTTAACAAAGTAAGGGAAAAAGGAATATAGGTAAAAAAGTACAAAAAACATAAAATTTTTTCAATACCTTATATTAAGTTAATAGTACTATAAATACATAAGATACAAAAAGAATATGCTCCTTGAATATTTAATATTTAGATATATGGCAAAGAAAAAAATATCAAAAAAATATCTTTTGTACATAATTGAAATTTATGATATTATTTATACTAGTTGTACTTATATTAATATAACTAATATTAACATAATGAAAGTGAAGCGAATGGGCAAAGAAAATTTTACAAACGATATTGGGTTCAGCCTCAAAAGAGCAATAACGGCTATAGATGCGTACAGCGATTCTACGGGAATTCGCTGTATAATAATTGATTCAAAGGGACAAACCCTTTACGAAAAGTGTAGTAAAAATAGGGATTGTATGTTATGCAAAAATATAGAAAAGATATTTGAAGGGCACCAAAGTTGTACAAATGCCCATTTATATGGAAGCTACCAGGCAGAAAGATTTGGAGGGAAATATGTCTTTTTCTGCCCCATGGGTCTTGTACATTGGGTATCGCCAATAACGGTAAATAGTGTCCTAAAAGGTGCTGTGCTGGCGGGACCGGTCCAAATGGTAGAACCGGAGGAATTCCTTATAGAAGATATTTTAAGAAAAAATAGTATTGATGAAAAATATCTTAATGAAATTAAAAAAAATATAGAGGAAATTCCTGTAATTAAGCCGGAAACAGTTAACAGTATGTCTGAGCTTCTGTTTATAGTTGCCGTTTACATTTCAGACATACAGCCTTCAAAGTACCTTGAAGAAAGAGAATATATTGACCATCAGGCAAATATTTCAGAGTATATACATTATATTAAAACAATGGGGGGTGATGACAAGGAGCTAAACAATTATCCTATTGAAAAAGAAAAAGAGCTTTTAAGGCTAATTTCCTTGGGTGATAAAGCCGGTTCGCAAAAAATACTTAACGAAATATTCGGACATATATTCTTTTCAACGGGAGGAGATTTTGAGGTAATAAAAGCCCGAATTCTTGAACTTATTGTCCTTCTTTCCAGGGCAGCCCTTGAAGGCGGCGCAGATGTCGAACAGATATTTGGTTTAAACTATAGGTATTTGAATGAAATACACAGCTTTAAAACAGTGGAAGAGTTAACTTATTGGTTGTCAAAAATAATGATGAGGTTTACCGACTGCGTTTTCAACTTAACCGGAGTCAAGCATGTGGATGTTATTTACAGGGCTATTGACTATATCAAAAAAAATTATATGAAGAAAATTACACTTGAAGAAGTAGCCTCCCATGTATATCTTAGCCCTGCTTATTTTAGCAAGGTTTTTAAAGAAGAAATGAAAACTAATTTTAACAACTACCTTAACCGGGTCAGAATTGAAATGAGCAAAAAACTGTTGTTGGACGATTCAATATCTCTGGTAGATATATCCAACTACGTAGGTTATGAAGACCAGAGTTATTTCTCTAAAGTATTTAAGAAAATGGTTGGCATAAGCCCAGGAAAATACCGTGAATCCAGGGGACAGATAAGTGAGTAAACTCTATTATATTATAAAATAAAATTTTATAATAATATAGAGCATTTAAAATAAATACATACAATAATATATTAAATTTAAATATATTAAAAATATATTAATAACTGCTAATAAAAATAGGAGGCGTATAATATGAGTATTTTAAATGAAATTTCTCTAAACCTACAGCAAGGTAAGGCAAAGAACGTAAAAGAGTTAGTCCAGAAAGCTATTGATGAAGGGATCAGTGCAGAAAGAATCCTTGAAGAAGGGCTTTTAGCCGGCATGAGTGTTATAGGAGAAAAGTTCAAGAACAACGAAGTTTATGTTCCTGATGTACTTATTGCAGCAAGAGCAATGAATGCGGGCTCTGAGCTTCTGAAACCCTTACTGGCATCAAGTGGTGTTAAGGCAAAAGGTAAAGTTGTACTCGGTACCGTAAAAGGTGACCTCCATGATATCGGCAAGAACCTGGTTAGAATGATGATGGAGGGCAAAGGTCTTGAGGTCATAGACTTAGGAATTGACGTTCCGGCAGATAAATTTATTATCGCAGCAATTGAAAACGAAGCCCAAATTATTGCATGCTCTGCACTGCTCACAACTACCATGGGCGAAATGAAAAATGTTGTCGAAGCAGCTAAGAATGCAGGAATAAGAGATAAAGTAGCCATCATGGTAGGCGGCGCTCCCGTAAATGATAATTTCTGCAAGAGTATAGGAGCCGATGTGTATAAACCCGACGCAGCTTCTGCTGCTGATGCAGCTGCAGAAATATGCAAAGCAAAACATTAAAAATTAAAACATCGATCTTCAATTCGTAATTTGAATAGTGGAGCAGCATGTGCAAATTGAAATAAGCATAAAGTGAGCTTAAATCGAGACGTTGTTGCCGTTAAGCGAACGATCGGCTTATGAAATTGCACATGCTATGCTGCACATTACCAAATTCAAATCTCCATTATTATAGGTAAAATCATAGGGTTTCTCTTTGTCTTTTCATATAAAAAGCTGCTCAAATCGTCCTTGATAATACTTTTAATAACTGACCAGTCAGACTTTTTCTTTTCCTCACATTTCATAAGAGCGTTTCTAGTCACTTCCCTAGCTTGTTCCATTAAATCTTCCGACTCCCTTACATAAACAAATCCCCTTGAGATAATATCAGGGCCCGCAATTAAAGCACCTGTTTCTTTTTCAGTGGTTATTACAATTACAATCAATCCATCCTGGGACAAGTGTTTTCTATCCCGGAGTACTATATTCCCCACATCCCCTACTCCTAACCCGTCAACAAATACTCTTCCTGAAGGGACACTGCTATTAACTTTAGCCCCATCAGGAGAGATTTCCAGTACTTTTCCAATATCCATTATAAATATATTCTCCGTGGGCATGCCCAGTTCATAAGCCAGGTTTGCATGCTGCTTTAAGTGCCTGTATTCTCCATGCACAGGCATAAAATATTGAGGCTTTACAAGTCTGTGTATCAGTTTTATTTCTTCCCGGCAGGCATGCCCTGACACATGGATGTCCGCCAGGGCTTCATATATGACGTTAGCACCTTTTTTAAACAACTCGTTTATTACCCTAAAAACAAACTTCTCATTACCAGGTATTGGGGAAGCAGATATTATCACAAGGTCGCCGGGTACAATTTCTACTTTTTTATGTTCGGATGAAGCCATTCTTGATAATGCAGACATAGGTTCTCCCTGGGTCCCTGTAGTAATTATCGTTATACTATCCAACGGATATCTATCAATATAATCAATGTCAATAATAGTACCTTCAGGTACCGTTAAATACCCAAGTTTCATCGCAACTTCAACTACATTGGACATACTCCTGCCGCATACCGCAACTCTCCTATTTGACTTTACCGATGCATTTATTACCTGCTGGATTCTGTGGACATTTGACGCAAAGGTTGCTACAAGAATTCTACCTTTTGCCTTCATGAATATTTCCTCAAAGGCAATACCAACAGTCCTTTCAGACATGGTATAACCTTCTCTTTCGATATTGGTACTATCACACATAAGTAATAATACGCCTTTATTACCTATTTCAGCCAGGCGGGCAAGATCCATAGGTTCTCCCTCAATAGGAGTATGATCAATTTTAAAATCAGAAGTATGGACAATAATTCCTACAGGAGTTGTTATTGCCAGTGCAACAGAATCGGCAATACTATGGGTAGAACGGATAAATTCTATTTTAAAACTGCCAAGCTCTATAACCTGCCCCTGTCTAACATTAATAAGCGTAGCCTGCTTACGCATACCATGTTCTTCCAATTTGTTTTCCAGCAGTCCTAAAGTTAATCTTGTTCCATAGATGGGAACATTTATTTCCTTCAGGACATAAGGAATAGCCCCTATATGGTCTTCATGCCCATGAGTTAATACTATCCCTTTCACCCTATCTTTATTTTTAATAATATATGATACATCAGGAATTACCAGATCTATTCCCAGCATTTCATCTTCCGGAAATGTCAAACCACAGTCTACAATTAAAATATCTTCATCATACTCAAATACTGTAATATTCTTGCCAATTTCCTGTACTCCCCCTAATGGTATAACCTTCAACTTCTTTTTTTTCCTTGACACAATCAAACCTCCAATTACATTAATTAGAACATTTATTATCTAGAACATTTATTATAATGCTTATTATAACATTTCTGTATAGCATATTTCTAATATTGTATATTCAAGTATAATATTAAATCATTTATATTGGACTGTCAATTTTATGGGCGCATTTTATTTTTATGAAGAAAATGCGCCCAATTTTACTTTGATTTTTGGGCACATTTTCACCCATGGTTTTCGGTGTCAACAACCTCTTTATATACATCCAACGTCTGACTTGTTATAATGTCCCAGTTGTACATAAGATGTACTTTTTTCATAGCTTTTTTTTTCATTTCTTCTGCCTTTTCAGGATTAAAAAGAACTTCCAAAATACTGTCCGCAAGCGAATTTGAATTCCCTGCATAAGACTTCATCCCATCAATACCATGTTCAACAATTTCTCCCAACCCCCCTGCATCTGAGACAACTACCGGAACATTTGCCAGCATTCCTTCTAAAGCCACTATTCCAAAGGGCTCATAAAGGCTTGGAAAAACTGCTACATCAGCACACTTATATAGCTTCGCCAGTTCGTCTTCGCTAATGTACCCTGTGAAGTATATTTTGTGGGAAATATTCATTTCATCCGCAATTTTACGTAAGTATTCAAGTTGTGGCCCCTTGCCTGCAATTACAAATTTTACGTTATTATAATAGTGAATAATTTTGGGAGCAGCATTAATAAGGATATGAGCCCCCTTTTCGTTAACAAGCCTACCTACAAAAAATACAATTTTCTCATTATCCATGGCATAGTTCCTTCTGAATTGGCTGTCTTTACTATAATTCTTAAACTTATCAAGATTTACGCCATTGGGTATTACCCTAATTTTATCTTCAGGTAGTTGGAAAGTGTTTTTTACTTCATCTTTCATAAACTTGCTGTTCACAATTACTCTCCATGATTCATATGTCAGCCACCATTCTACGCTATTTATATACCTTTGCACATCATTATGTATACCCTGGTTTCTTCCTGCTTCTGTAGCATGTATTGTAGATACCAAAGGTATCATATAAATATGTTTTAATGCTTTAGCAGCAAAAGCCGTCAGCCAATCATGCGCATGAATAATATCAACCTTGCCTTTTTCGTTTATAAGCTTTACCGCCCTTTCTAAAAGAGAAAAATTCATCTGCTGCACCCAATTAATAAAACTGCTTGCATCTATTTCACAAGTATGGACCCTGTGTACATGGACATAATAATCAAATTCTTCCTCTTTTGCCCCACTTTCCCAACAAGTAACAACATGTACCTCATTCCCTCCTTCTCCAAGTTTCTGCGCTAGATTATATACAACCCTTGAAATTCCCCCTATAATCCTCGGGGGATACTCCCAGGAAAGCATTAAAATCTTCATTTGTTTTCCCCTTTCTTGCCAATATTTTGACCACTATTATTGTTTAGCTTTCCCATTTGCTTTATGTATTAATCCTGATTATTTGCGTATAATTATTCTGGCTATCTTTATATGTTTGCTTTCTTGAATGAAACTATTGAAATTCATTTTGAATAAAATGAATTAATTAAACAAAAATATAGTATAATAGGGTTAATATCATGGTAATATCATGGAAGGAGGAATCATAATTGTCGGGGATGGAATTGCAAAGCCTGTATCAACTACCTGAAACTTACGGGGATACAAAAATAACTTTAATGGCTGTAGATCCCCATTTGCTTTATACTTACTGGGAAATCTCTGATGAAAAACTAAAAAGTTTTAAAGAAAATATCGAAGTAAAAATACTGGAAAACTCGGTACCGGCACTGAGAGTAACAAACATATCCAAAAACTCAAGTTTTTTTATTAGATTAAATGATTTTTCCACCAGTTGGTATATCAATGTGCCCGATTCCGGCTGCATTTATATGGTTGAAATTGGGCGTAAGTTTTTAGACGAATTTTTTATAAATTTTGCAACTTCAAATCATGTTACGATGCCTAGTGTAAATATAAGCCTTAATGATACAGTATGCTTTGTAAACTATAAAGATGCTTCTAAAATTGTAAAGATAAGCACCCCAGCCCCAGGTAAAAACCTACCGGCATATGTACCTATAGAAAAGGCAATAAGCTCTTTTGAAATGTTTAAAAATGAATTTTCAAAGAACTTATGAAACAAACTTATAAAAGAGTTTATAAAAGAATTTATAACAATGAAAGGAGGATTTTATTGAAAAAAGGCTATATAGCTTTTGTTCTGCACGCTCACCTTCCCTTTGTACATCATCCCGAACAGGATGAATACCTGGAAGAAAGGTGGCTCTTTGAAGCTATTTCCGAAACCTATATACCTCTTATTACTACATTTGAAAAGCTGCTGAATGATGGCACGGACTTTCGTATTACAATTTCCTTTACTCCCCCGCTCCTTTCAATGCTATCCAATCCTCTATTGCAAAGCCGGTACATAAGATATTTGGAAAGGCTTATTGAGCTATCTGACAAAGAAATTGTACGCACTAAAGATCAACCTGAATTTCATAGGTTGGCCATAATGTACAATGAAAAGTATAAAAATGACCTTTACATATTTAGAGATAAGTATGGTAAAAATTTGATAACTCCTTTTAAAGAAGCTTATAAAACCGGAAAATTCGAATATATAACCTCATCAGCTACCCATGGATTTCTTCCTCTCCTTGCAATTAACATGGAAAGTATTAACGCCCAAATCGCTATGGGTATAAAAACCTTTGAAAGATTTTTTGGATTTAAACCAAAGGGCATGTGGCTTCCTGAGTGTGGATATGCACCTTCAATTGAACCTGCGTTAAAGCAGCACGGTATAGAATATTTCTTTACTGAATCCCACGGTATTCTATTTGCTGACCCAAGACCTGTATTCGGTACCTTTGCACCTATAATAACTCCCAACGGAATCATTGCTTTTGGAAGGGATATTGACTCCTCAAAGCAAGTATGGAGTTCAAAAGAAGGATATCCTGGAGACTTTGACTACAGAGAATTTTACAGAGATATTGGGTATGACTTAGACTATGAATATATAAGAAAATATATCTCACCGGATGGCCAAAGAATTGATACAGGAATAAAATATTATAGGATAACCGGTAATACTGAAGAAAAACAACCCTATAACCCTGATTGGGCTAAGAATAAAGCAAATATCCATGCCCTTGACTTTATAATCAACAGGCAACGGCAGGTAGAATACCTGGCAGATAAAATGGATAAACCGCCCATTATTACTTGCCCCTATGATGCGGAGCTTTTGGGGCATTGGTGGTATGAAGGACCTTATTGGCTTTATTCTTTGTTAAAAAAAATATACTATGACCAGAATTTAATAAGTTTAACCACACCTTACGAATACATTAATGAAAACCCTGTTATGCAAGTATCTTCACCTTGCCCTTCATCATGGGGATACAGGGGCTATAATGAAGTCTGGTTGAATAATACAAATGATTGGATATACAAGCATCTTCATAAAGCTGCCGAAAGAATGGTCGAGCTTGCTAATGAAAACAAATTTGCTGAAGGAATAAAGAAGGAGGCTCTGAATCAGGCTGCAAGAGAATTACTTCTTGCTCAAAGCAGCGATTGGGCCTTTATAATGAAAACAGGCACAATGGTCCGTTATGCAGAAAAGAGAATAAAAGACCATATAGGACGTTTTTCAAAGCTATACCATGACATCAAGGAAGGCATAATAAATGAAGATTGGTTAAGAGATATACAGCATAAAGACGACATCTTTCCTGATATTGATTACCGGATATTTTCATCCGTTAAATAACCATAATGGAGGACAAACAAGATGAGTGCCATAATCCATGTATATCATCAAAAAACAGAATACAAATGCCCTATCTGCGGTTCTGACATGCACATGGTTTACTGGCGTGATAAATCCAAAAGTTTCATGTGCATAAAGTGTTTCTTCGGATTTAATTACAAGAAAAATACGGGACATGATAGTAATAAGGGAAAATGAAGGGCAAAAACACATCATCCAACCCTCTATGAAGAAAATAACCGTTCATACAAACACTATCGACATCTTCAATATTGTAGATTTGAATGGCTGCGGGAGAAGGATTCGAACCCTCACAAAATGATCCAGAGTCATTCGTGCTACCATTACACAATCCCGCAGCGTTTAAACGTTTTATATTATAGCATCATTTTTATTATTAGGCAAGAGGTTAAACACAAAAAAATTGATTAAGTATTTTGCAAGTCGTATTTGCTAATCCTTCATATGCATTTTTATTGTATATAAAAAAATACATTGTTTATTTTTTATCAATGCTTTGATTTTAAAAGATTTGATGGTATAATATAACCTGACTTTGGTATCAGGCATTAAAAAATGGTGATAACTTTACAAAAATTGTAAGGCTGTTGCAACTGCAACAGCCCTTTTAAGTATCCGAAAATTCAAGTTATAGTTTATAGTTGAATATCGATTTTATTTGTGACTCTGTCAG